>JBNMPW010000090.1:0-11963 GCA_051277205.1 Oceanicoccus sp.
CGTCGACTGCAATTAAATTTTTCCGATGTATTTAAGAGCGGTATTAGCTTTGACAAAATTGATGGGGAGTTAGTGATTGATAATGGTCAGTTAACCATTGTTGATGATCTCACGGTAGCCAGTCCTTCCAGTGGTTTTTATATGCGCGGTGATGCTGATTTGGTAGCCAAGCAATTGGATATGGAGCTGATTGTTACCTTGCCAGTAGCGAATAACTTGCCCTGGATTGTTGCCCTTGCCGGTGGACTGCCTACGGCGGCGGGTGTTTATGTGGCGAGTAAGATTTTTGAAAAACAAGTCGATAGTTTTTCCAGCGCTATATATGACATCGACGGCGATTGGAATAATCCCGAGATTAAATTTAAGCAAGTATTTGGTGATGGTAAAAAAGCCGCCAAGGAAAAAAGAGAAGCTTTAGATAAGGCGGTGACGGTTGAAACAGTAGTTGAAACCACGGCTGAGAAAGCGCTGCCTGCTATACCCGCGACGGAGACTTCACCGTGAATCAGCCCCGTGTTGCTGCTATCCAGATGGTGAGCAGTAATCAATTACAGCAAAATTTAGACACTGCCGCGCGGTTGTTGCGCCAAGCTGCCGAGGCAGGTGCGCAATTGGCGGTATTGCCTGAAACCTTTGCCATGTTCAGCGCCAAAGCGCAGCGTGGTTTGGCGCAACAGGAAAGTGGTGCTGCGCCGGTAGTACAACGTTTTATCGCCGAACAAGCGCAAACTTTAGGTCTATGGATTGTTGCTGGTACCTTGCCATTGACCCCGCTATTAAATCAGCCGGGTAATGACCGCGTGGCGGCTGCGTGCCTAATTTTTGATGATCAGGGCCAGCCGCGTGGTCGCTATGACAAAATCCACCTGTTTGATGTCGACGTCAATGATGCCCATGGTAGCTACCGTGAATCAGATACTTTTATAGCGGGCGATAAGGTGCTGGTTATTGACACGCCACTGGGTCGTTTAGGAGTGGCGGTTTGCTACGACATACGTTTTCAGGAAATGTTTCGGTTGATGGCCGATCAAGCGGTCGATCTTATTGCGGTGCCAGCAGCATTTACTTTGTTAACAGGTCAGGCACATTGGCAGGCTTTATTGCGGGCGCGCGCTATCGAAAACCAGTGTTATATTATTGGCGCAAATCAGGGTGGTGAGCATACTAAGAACCGTGCAAGTTCTGGTGGCTCGGTGATTATTGATGGCTGGGGCAAGGTGTTAGATGAAGCGGCGATGGGTGAGTCGATAGTGGTGGCTGATGTTGATCTTCAGCGCTTGGCAGAGCAGCGGTTGGCAATGCCTGTCAGCCAGCACCGGCGTTTTGATATTGTGCCTAAGAGCTAATGATCTAGCTCAGCTCAGCTTAAGGTGCAAAGCGTTAAATATCCGATAACTCGCGTAAATAACGAAATAGCTTGCGAGCGCTGGCGGGTGGTTTTTTATTGTTCTCTTCTTTAGCGGCTTGCATCACCAGCTGCCGTAAATGTTGACGGTCGGCAGCAGGAAATTTTTCCATTACGGCTTCAACGCCATTAGGACCTTCGCTAATTAATTCATCTCGCCATTTTTCTAAACGGTGAAATTGCTGCGCTTGTAATTTCTTACCGTCTTGTAATTCTTGATAGGCAGCGGCCATTGCTTCGATATCGACCTTGCGCATCACTTTGCCAATGAATTGCATCTGGCGCCGCAAACCTTCGCGGTGCTTTATGCGTCTAGCAGTAGTGAACGCGTCTGCCAAGGTGGTGTCTGTAATTGGAATAGTGGCAAATTGACCGGGACTGAGCTTGACGATGTTTTCGCCTAGTTCTTGCAGCGCCAGCATGTCCCGTTTCATTTCAGAACGGCTGACGTAAATGATTTCTTCTTCTTCGGCGAAGGGGTCTTTATCGCGATTTTTCATGCTGTGGAGCCTAGGGATGCTTGATGCTAGCTAGCTGTATTTAAGTGTATTACCGGTATTAACGATAAAACCACGTGGCCAAACCGAGAAAAGACATAAAGCCTACAATATCAGTGACGGTGGTGAGCGCGACTCCACCGGCCAGTGCCGGGTCAATATTGAATCGGCGTAGCGCAATTGGAATGATAGCACCTGCCAGCCCCGCAGTGATTAAATTTATCACCATGGCAGCCGCAATAATGCCCCCCAACAAAATATCGTTGAACCAAAGGCTGGCGGCCACTGCGACCACGCTTGACCAACACAGGCCGTTAATGACGCCCACCATGAGTTCTTTGTTGATCAACCATGCGCTGTTATGGCTGCCGATTTGCCCTAGCGTCATACCCCTAATAACGACGGTTAGGGTTTGAGTGCCGGCGATACCGCCCATGCTGGCTACGATGGGCATAAGGACCGCCAACGCCACGACTTTGTCCAAGGTACCTTCAAAAATATTGATCACTGCTGAGGCCATAAACGCGGTCATCAGATTAATACCTAGCCATACTGCGCGGCGAGGTGCGGTTTTCAATATAGGGGCAAAAGTGTCCTCGTCTTCATCGAGGCCGGCCAAGCTCATTAGCGAGTGATCGGCATCTTCGCGGATAACATCAACCACATCATCGATGGTGATACGGCCAATCAATTTGCCGCTTTCATCAACCACCGGTGCCGAGACCCAATCGTTACGTTCAAATAGATTGGCGACTTCACCGTCGTCCATATTGGCAGGGATGGCTTCAATTTCAGTGAGCATGATTTCGCGGACAGTGGTGCTGGGATCGGCTACCAATATTTTACGCAGTGGTAGCAAACCAATAAATTGATCTCGGCGGTTGACGACAATCAAATTGTCGATCATTTCTGGTAATTCTTCGTGCCGACGTAAATAGCGCAATACCACGTCGATCGATGTCTTTGGTCGCACGGTAATGGCATCGGTGTTCATCATGCCGCCGGCGGTGTCTTCGGGGTAAGACAGTACCTGCTCTATGCGTTGCCGGTCCTGCTGGTCCATTAGCTGCAGAACTTCTTGTGTTACTCGGTCCGGAAGTTGTTGCAGGATATCTGCAACATCATCATCTGCCAGCCCTTCGGTCACCGCCGCTAACTCATCAGCGTCCATTTCACGGAGAAACTGACCCTGAATTTCATCATTCAGGTAGGGCAATATTTCGCCTTCGCGTTCTAGGTCCACCAACTGCCATAGGATGGAGCGAGATTTGGGCGGGGAGGACTCAATAACGTGAGCTACATCCGGGCTCGAAAGGCTGTGAAGCAAGCGCCGTACTTGGATGAACGCACCACTGTCGAGTGCCTGCTTGAGTTGGTCAACAGGCGTTGGGCTAGATGTGGCGTTCGTGGTTTTCGGCATTGGCTCAAGGACTCCCATTCTATTGCGCAGCGAGCTCATTCAGTGATAGAAAGTTTAGGTGAATGCACCTATTTAGCCAGCAAAGGGCGTCTGTTGTCGTTGTTTTTAGGCTAAATTGTGAACTAATGAGAAGGGAGCTTTATTCGTCTTCGTCAAAGCGGTTGTTGATGAGCTCAATAATCGCTTTCATCGCTTTTTCTTCATCGCTGCCATTGCATTGTAAACTTAATTCGGTGCCTTTGCTGGCAGCCAGCATCATCACTGACATGATACTTTTTCCATCGACCATACTGCCTTGACGCCCTGCTTGGATATCGCAGGCAAAGGCCGACGCGGTGCTGACAAACTTGGCAGCGGCGCGGGCATGCAAGCCTAATTTATTAATAATGGTGACAGTGTTGGTGATCATATGATCATAGGGCTCTGCGGTGGATGAGTTAGTGACGATCTAACTCGCGGTGACGAACCTGCACGTTGTTGTATAGCTGCTTAAAAAATTCGCCTAAGCGCTCTGCCATATATACTGAGCGATGTTGACCACCGGTGCAACCAATGCCCACAGTTATATAGCTGCGATTATTTTGTTCAAACATGGGCAGCCATTTTTCTAAATAGGTTTTGATATCGTCGAACATTTCGTTGACTTCTGCCTGCGCCACTAAAAAATCAATTACTGGTTGGTTTTGGCCGGTCAGTGCGCGCAGTGCGGGATCCCAATGCGGGTTGGGCAATATACGAATATCGTAAACAATATCAGCGTCTACCGGAATACCTTGTTTAAAGCCAAATGATTGAAACAATATCGATATACCTGCACCTTCTTTTTCGACCAGCCGTGATTTAATCAAGGCTCGCAAATCATGCAAGCTCATGCTGCTGGTGTCTATGGTAAGGGTGGCTATGTCGGCTATTGGCTCCAGCAATTTACGCTCGGTGAGAATAGCCTCGCTGAGGCCGACATTTTTATTACTCAGCGGGTGGCGTCGTCGTGTTTCGCTAAAGCGCTTAATGAGCTGGTTAGAATCAGCGTCGAGAAATAATATATCAATATCAAGTTCGTCAGGTCGGCTGTTGACCAGCTCCACCAAATTAGATAAATCATGGCTGGCATTGCGCGCGTCAATGCCAATCGCGACTTTATTATGTTCCTGGGCGGTACTGGAATGGAGGTGGCCGACGGTTTGTGGGATCAGCACCACTGGCAAATTATCAATACAATAGAAGCCTTCATCTTCTAATAGATTGAGGGCGGTACTCTTGCCTGAGCCTGAGCGACCGCTGATTATGACGAGTTTCATGAGTCTGCCTTTTGCATTCGAGCCCGTTGTTGTTACGGTACTATAGTCACTTCAATGAGTGGCCGCTAATTGATAAAGACTGTCAGCATCGGATGCCTGCCTGAGTTGTTGGCAGAAATCTTCATCGTTAAACATGCCGGCAATCTTTGATAATACTTGTAGATGTTCATCGTGGGCTTGATCGGGGACCAATAGCACAAATAGCAGGTCGACGGGTTGGCTGTCGATAGCATCAAAATCGACCGCTTGCGCGAGTCTGATCAGGCTGCCGGTAATTTTGCTGCAGTTTGGCATTCGACAATGGGGAATAGCGATACCGTGACCCAAGCCGGTACTACCGAGTTTCTCTCTAGCGATTAGGCTGTCGAATACTTGATTGGCATTGAGTGCAGGATTGTCTGCAGAAATAAATTGGGCGATGTTTTCCAATACCCGTTTTTTACTACTGCCCGGTGCACCACAGAGGGTGCGGCCGGGACTAAGGATGGATTGTAACGACATGATTGCTTAGCTGCTTACTCACAATATTAAAATGTTAAAAAGAGTGGTGCGGTTAACGTGAACCGACCCCTTGTTTTCGATTGGTATTTTTTTCTTTGTGCTTGATCAGTTGACGATCTAGCTTGTCGGTTAGCAAGTCAATCGCTGTGTACATATCATCCGATTCGCAAGCTGCAAATAAATCAGCACCGGCAACATGCACAGAGGCTTCAGCTTTCTGGATGAGTTTTTCGACAGTTAGAGTTACATCGGTGTTGGTTATGTTGTCGAAATGTCGTTGAAGTTTTGATAACTTGGTATTGACGTATTCGCGCAAGGCGGGAGTGACTTCTACGTGGTGTCCACTAACATTAATTTGCATACGCTGCTCCTTTCAGTTGTGGTAATAAAGGTACTCCTTTGAGTACCTGTCTGTCGAGTCTAAAAAGTTTTTTTTGACCCAATGTCGACACTTTAGGTTATTTTTTCTACTTTTTTACTGATTCAGATCAATTCATCGTAGTTTCAATGAGCTGTTTGTTCTAAACCTTGTTTTATATATTACTACACCAGTCGTTTGCGTTCATTAGATGGCGGTATAACTAATGATTCGCGGTATTTAGCTATGGTGCGGCGGGCCACTTTAATGCCTTGTTCGCCAAGGATGACGGTGATTTTACTGTCGCTTAATGGCTTGCGAGGGTTTTCCGCTGCTACCAGTTTTTTAATTAATGCGCGAATAGCGGTGGAAGAGCATTCGCCGCCGGAGTCAGTGCTGACATGACTGGAAAAGAAATATTTTAACTCAAAAATACCGCGTGGTGTATGCATGTACTTTTGCGTGGTCACTCGTGAAATAGTTGATTCATGCATTTCAACCGCCTCGGCAATATCGTGCAGTACCAACGGTTTCATCGCTTCTTCGCCGTACTCTAGAAAGCCACGTTGATGCTCGACTATTTTGGTTGCAACTTTCATCAATGTTTCGTTGCGGCTTTGCAGGCTTTTGAGGAACCAGCGAGCTTCCTGTAAATTATCGCGTAAATAATTATTGTCATCGCTGTTGTCGGCGCGTTTAACCAGCGCGGCATAATCTTGGTTTATGCGCAGCTTAGGTGCGATATCAGGATTCAGCTCTACCACCCAACGATCTTTGATTTTTTTGACATAGACATCGGGAACCACATATTGGGTGGTATCCGGCGAGATGGCTTCGCCCGGGTTAGGGTTAAGGCTTTGAATCAGCGTTAACACATCCCGAAGTTGGTGTTCTTTGAGGCGGCTGCGACGCATTAATTGCGCATAATCGCGGTTTCCCAGCAAAGCTAGATGGCGATCAATAATATGTTTGGCTTCTTTTAGCCACGGCGTTTCTGCGCTGAGTTGATGCAGTTGGATACGTAAGCATTCCTGCAGATCAACAGCGCCAACCCCAGGGGGGTCAAATTGCTGAATACAGTGCAGTACGGCGACCACTTCATCGAGTTCGATATCTGGGTTTTCTTGGGCGAAGCTACTGTGCAGATCATCGGCGCTCTGGGTGAGCCTGCCATTGTCATCAATCGCATCGATGATGGCGTAACCAATACTGCGATCAATATCGGACATACGGGTTAAATTGAGTTGCCATTGCAAATGGTCTTGCAGGGATTCGGTAATGCTATTACGGGAATCTATGTCGTAGTCGCTGCTGTCAGCGCCTGATGAACTACCTGAGCTGATTGGGGCGCTGGATTGGTAAACATCATCCCATTGAGTGTCTACCGGTAATTCTTCAGGGATATTGGTTTGCCAATCACCATCATCAGCGGCTACTTCAGCCTCGTTGTTATCGTTGTTAGTCGGTTTTTCAACATCGGCGCTAAAGTCGACCAATTCTTGCTGAGGTTGATCGCTGTCAGTTTTTGTTTCTGAAGTTTCGGCCTCTTCAGTGGCATCGAGCATGGGGTTGCTCTCAAGCGCCTGTTGGATCTCTTGTTGCAGATCTAGAGTCGATAGCTGCAGTAACTTGATCGCCTGCTGGAGTTGCGGCGTCATAGTTAGCTGTTGACCAATTTTCAGCTGTAGCGATTGTTTCATGGCTTAGTGGTTACTACCCATACTGCATATCCTATTGATTTTATTAAAAAAACCATATCGAATATGGGTTGGAATTAACTGGCTAAATAAGAATTGTTGAGTTCAGTGTAGCGGTGCTTTTTGTTACAAGCAATACCTGTACCGTTTTTGCGAAATAGTTCCAGTTTTATAGCACAAACTGGTGACCAAGGTATATATCCCTGACTTTTTTGTTATTGAGTACGGTGTTAGCATCGCCTTCGGCAATGATATGGCCCTCGCCGACGATATAGGCTTTTTCACAAATATCGAGGGTTTCACGTACATTGTGGTCGGTGATCAAGACACCAATGCCGATTGACTTGAGGTGTTGAATAATTTGTTTGATATCACCTACCGAAATCGGGTCTACGCCGGCAAAGGGCTCATCTAGTAAGATGAAAGAGGGTTCGGTGGCCAGTGCACGGGCAATTTCTACTCGCCGGCGTTCTCCGCCTGACAGCGCCATACCGAGGCTATCGCGGATATGGGTGATGTGAAACTCTTGTAGCAGCTTTTCCAGGCGCTCATTTCGTTGCTTGCGGTTGAGATCGCTGCGGGTTTCTAGAATAGCGGCGATATTGTCGGCCACCGACAGCTTGCGAAAAATAGACGCTTCCTGGGGTAAATACCCAATCCCTCGACGAGCGCGGCCGGGCATTGACAAACGGGTTAGGTCTTCACCATCGAGCTCAATACTGCCCCTGTCGGCGTTAACAATCCCGACAATCATATAAAAGCTGGTGGTCTTGCCAGCACCATTGGGGCCTAGTAAACCGACAATTTGTCCGCTGTTGACCTCTAGCGAGACGTCTTGCACAACGTGGCGGCCTTTATAAGATTTTGCTAAGTGGCGTGCCGTTAAGACGGACATGCTATTCCTTCTTGCTTATTGTTATTCACCTACTCGACCACTTTCGCTGCTGGCTTTTTCGCCGGTTTGATTATTGGTACTGGCGGGTTCTTGGTCACTGCTATCGGCCGTTTCTGGGGTCAGAATCATTGTTACGCGTTCGTTGCCACCTTCGGCTTTAACTTGTTCAGCAGCAATATTGTATTCAATCCGATCACCACTAACGGTAGTGCCGTCCTGCACGATGCTAGCGTTTTTGGTAAGAATAACAGTGTCAGTTTTAAGTTTATAATTCAGCTTATTAGCGCTTGCTCGGATCGGACTTTTAGCCGGGTCAGATTGTTGTTCAAATACGGCGGGCTGACCAGTAGCGATAATCTTAGTCACTTGGCGTTGTTTACTGTTAATAATGATATGGTCGCCGGTGATTTTTAGCGAGCCTTGGGTCATTACTACATTGCCGAAGTACTCAATTAATTCGCTGTTGGCCAAGGTCTTTTGGCTGGCGCGATCAGATTGGATGTTAATTGGCTGACTGCTATCTTCCGGTAAAGCGACAGCGGTAAGCGGCAGCAGGGCTGCAAATAGTGCTGTGCTCAGTTGGATTTGCAGCTTATTGATCAGTCGCAGTCGGTTCATATTGGCTTCTTACTTGCTCTAGTAGATCGATTTTTTTGGTATTTAAGTTGGCCTTCATGCCGATGGCGCGGCTAAAACCATTTGCATTGGCAAGTGTAACGGGTTTTTTGGTATGGGCCTGTTTTTGATTGGGAAAAATAAATAATTGCGGTGTTTTTAGTGTGGTTTCGTCGTCAGCACTATTAATGACTACCCGCTGCCTTAAGTCGATCTTTTTGCCGTTATTATAGATGACACCGGTTTGTGCGGTTATGTTCCAACTGCGCATGCCATTATCAAATACTGCCAGTTGCGGCGCGGTGATTTTAATGCTGCCGTCGGCGGGCTGATGTCGCATTTGCTTGCTGCGTAAACTGAAGTCTTTCTGGCCTTGTTGATTATAAGTGGTGGTGTGGCTGTTGATTAAATAAAAGTCTGCCGGTTGCGTGCTTTGGCTATCGCTAGTGAAGTTAGGCGGGGTGCCGGTCTCGGAATAGGATAACAGGAAAGCAATCAGCACGATGGCAGCGAAGGTCGCTACCACGGTGTTAATATTGCGGGTGCTGAGTAGTTTGCGACGGTTCATTGGTTTCCGGCTAATAAAAATTTTTCCGACTAAAGTAAAGCGTTCGGACTCAAACTACATTTCTGTTCCAGGCTTTGGCTGCCAATGCTTGTTTACCGGTCGTTATCTTTATCCGGTTTCGGTTGGGTTTCAAGCGACGCCAGCGTTAAGCAAGTCGTGTAAGTGTAATGCACCGACTGGCTTGCCGTCATCGTCAATCACTGCCAGCGCGCTTATTTTGCCATTATCCATTATTGCCAGGGCTTCAGCGGCTAACATCCCAGCGTTGGCGGTTTTACAATGACGACTCATCACGCCATCAATCTGGGTGTTGTGCAGGTCTATATTTTGATCAAGGGTGCGGCGCAGGTCGCCATCGGTGAATATTCCCTGCAGGCATTGCTGCTGATCGACGATGATAGTCATACCTAAGCCTTTGCTGGTGATCTCTAAAAGGGCATCACGCAGAGATGTGCCGCTATAGACCATCGGTATTTTGCTGCCGGTGTGCATCACATCTTTGACCTTCAGCAGTAAGCGGCGGCCAAGCGCGCCACCAGGGTGCGAAAAGGCAAAGTCTTCGGCGCTGAAGCCGCGAGCTTCCAATAAGGCAATAGCAAGAGCGTCGCCCATGACCAGTGTCACTGTAGTGCTGGAAGTGGGGGCGAGATCTAGCGGGCAGGCTTCTTCGCTAACGCCGGTATTAATATGGGCTTCTGAATTGACGGCCAGGGTGGATTGGTCATTGCCTGTCATACTAATCAACGGTGTTGCCATCCGCTTCAGCAGCGGTAGCATAGTTACCACCTCGGCGGTGCTGCCGGAGTTGGATAGGGCCAGCACCACATCGTTGGCAGTGATCATGCCCATATCACCGTGACTGGCTTCACCGGGGTGGACAAACATTGCCGGGGTACCGGTACTGGCTAGGGTGGCGGCAATTTTAGTGCCGATATGACCGGACTTACCCATACCGGTAACCACCACGCGGCCTTGGCAGGCAAGTAATAATTCACAGGCGCGTTCAAATTGATCGTCAATGCGTTCCAGTAACTGGCCGACAGCATCCCGCTCCATAGTGATGGTGCGCAAGGCTGATTCTTTAAACGTAATTGAGGACATGGTCGCTGCTGCCGTCATTGAATGATGAGTTTGGTTAAAGCCTGTGGCTATGACAATTATTGCTACGATGGCTATGGCTATGTCTATGACATAGGAAAGAGTAAATAATAATACCCTGCATAGCACAATAACAACACGGCGCCTTCGGTGCGTCCAATGCATCCACTATAGGCTGGCTTAGAGCTCGTTGCTGAATTATCAGTCTTTGCCATCAGGCGGTGGCCAAGTAACAATGCGGCTAGTAATAGTGTCATGGCTGTCATCGACAAATAATCACGACTAAATACTTCAGGTGATAGATCTGGCGGATTAATAAGTGCCGGCATCGCCATTACCGCCAACAGATTGAATAAATTGGAGCCAACCACATTGCCTATGGCGATATCGTGATGGCCTTTGAGGGCGCTGGTGATGGTGGCGGCCAATTCTGGCAAGCTGGTGCCAACGGCAACCACTGTTAGGCCGATAATGAGTTCACTAACGCCCATCGCCATGGCGACTTCCTTTGCGCCCCAAACCAATACCCGGGAGCTGGCAATCAAAATTATTAAACCGATGGCAAATAACCACCAAGCTTTGGCGGTGGGAAGTTCAGGAATATTTTCAATGTTGGCTTCGTGTTCGGCATCTGGCTGATGCGACTTACTGGTGACCAAGTAATAAAAAATGCCTGCAAGAGCGACCAAAAAGATAATGCCATCACTGACAGATAATTGGCTGTCGTAGATAAAAAACATCACGCCTAATGTCGCCGCTACTAAAATCGGCAACTCCCGTCTGATTACGTTGCGGGCAATCGGTATCGGCACGATTAAGGCGGTAATACCAAGCACTAGGCCGATATTGGCGAGGTTGGAGCCAATGGCATTACCGATCGCTAAACTACCCGCGTCATCGATGGCGGCATTGATTGCGACAATTATTTCCGGCGCCGAGGTGCCCATTGCGACAATGGTGAGGCCAATCATAATTGGCGCCATGCCCAGGCCTCGAGCGATACCGGCGGCACCAGTAACAAAGCGGTCTGCGCTCCAGATTAAGCCGATAAAACCGATTAAAATGGCGACACTTGCTGCAATCATAAAAGTGAATATCTTAGTTGCCCGATATCGGTGATAGCGGGCTGATTATTGAACGATCAACCTCTTATCTAG
Source organism: Oceanicoccus sp. (assembly GCA_051277205.1). GTDB lineage: Bacteria > Pseudomonadota > Gammaproteobacteria > Pseudomonadales > Dasaniaceae > Oceanicoccus. The sequence continues at coordinate 11,510 of JBNMPW010000090.1, forward strand.
GTCAGAGTGCAGGGTAGTCGTATTGTTAGTGCCAATAAACGCATTACTGGCTAAGGCGTGCAGCATTATATAGAGGTTTTGACTAAAGGATATGGCTGGATAATCTTTTACGGCGTTTATTTAAACGGCTTAATAATTGGAGGTTTATGCCGATAAATATCAATTTGTGTGGATTAGAATCTTTTATCGCAGCCGCTTTTTGGTTACATTAGGCGCATCAGACAATAGGTATAAACAATATGTTAGCTTTTTCACGATTTAGCGTTGTACGCGGTGCTCAAGCCCAGCTTATGTTGGCGGTTGCAATATGCGGATTATTATCCCTGCCGGCAATGGCTGAACCGCCTAAGCCTGTGGCGGTGCAATCGTTAACGGCTCATAAGGTGGTGGAAAATACGACCCAGCGAGTAATGACCATCATTACCGAAGCGCAGAGCTATTATGACTCCGATCC
>JBNMPW010000091.1:0-11920 GCA_051277205.1 Oceanicoccus sp.
AAAAAAAATCCCTGCCTCCGCTGGAATTAGCAAAGTCACTAGATTCAACCATGTTCAATGGCATAGCGAACGCTGCATTGATATGAGTCGACAGCAGTAAAATAGCTGTAAAGACCAACGCTTTTTTTAACATTATGAACATCCTTTTGATCGAGTTATTAGAATAATTACCGGCCTGCTATAGTTTCCAGCTGGCTCTAAAGTATCCATAACTTATACTTATCTGAAGTAGAGTCATATAACGCTTTTCGACAAAGCCTAGATTGAATCGCGCTAAGAAATATAAGTAATTAAAATAATTCAATCTAAAACCATCTCAAAAAAACCCATCTTAAATTAAAGGGAGACAAATTAGAGGGGCGTAGGGAGTAAAGTTTTGCAGTACCGTACTGAGTGTTCTTATTCGTCGTCATCTTTAGTCCGCTGTCTAAGCGAGTGAACCAAAGCCCTCATTCAGAGTCGAAACTAGCGTTGTGATAATTATACAGGTCATTCCTATGAGATTTATAACCAAGGCGATCATCGTCATAGCCTTCAGTTTTAGCGCTAGTTGGGCTTACAGTGAAAAAGCGGTTTTTGCCGGTGGCTGTTTCTGGTGTGTAGAGGCGGCCTTTCAAGACTTGGTGGGCGTCACAGCGGCGGTATCGGGATTTACCGGCGGCAGCTTAAAAAATCCCACCTATAGAGGTAATCATAAAGGGCACTACGAAGCCGTCGAAGTCAGCTACGATCCCACCCGTATTAGCTATCAGCAATTACTGGATGTATTTTGGGTCAACATTGATCCCTTTGATCCGAACGGGCAATTCTGCGATAAGGGTTTTAGCTATTTAAGCGCCATATTTGTCGCTAATGAAGAGCAGCGACAATTAGCCGACGCCAGCCGCAGTAAAGTTATTAAGCAATTTTCAGCCAACAAAGTCGTCACGCCTATTTTGGACAGCGCTGAGTTTTGGCCTGTAGAAAAAAGTCATCAGGACTACTACACAAAAAACCCTTTGCGTTATAAATATTATCGCTATGGCTGCGGTCGAGATCAGCGCTTAAAAACTATTTGGGGTGATGCCGCGAAACATTAAAGGCGGCCTAGAGGCTATAGTTTATAATATCGCCCAATGGCAAAAGTGGCTATGGCCTTTGGTCTAGACAACAGAACGACTGCTAATAGCCGAAGCATGGGGTATATCGCAAGATGATGATCACACTTGAGATGCTACACATTTTATTAGAGAGAGATGCATGAAGTCACTACCATCAATTTTTGCTTTGGTGCCATTTTTAGTGCCCGCGTTGCTACTATCCCTTGTTGTTACAGGCTGCGGCGTAGGCGATAGCAATCGTCCCGCGGGTGAAGTGCTTGTCGATAAACGTGGGGTTGCGATAGAAGGTTTTGACCCCGTTGCCTATCACTTAGTGGATACAGCAATTCAGGGTCAGTCGGAGTATGCGACACAGTGGAACGGTGCGACATGGTGGTTCTCTTCGGAGGAAAATCGTCAATTGTTTATCACCGCAGCTGAAAAATATGCGCCGGCCTATGGGGGTTGGTGCGCTTATGGCGTGGCCGAAGGTTACGCCGCTGAGACAGACCCAGTAAACGGCTGGACTATTCACGACGGGCGTCTCTATCTGAACTGGGATGCTAAAGTGAGCGCTGACTGGCGGGCCGACAAAGCCCGCCATCTGAAAAAATCAGAACCTAAATGGTCTACCGTGCAAAAGCAGCTTCAAGAAGGCGGCGCTACCGTGTATTGGCACGAAGAGCAAGAAAGCCACTAAATGCTGCTTAGAAACTCGGTGTAACGATAACCGGTTATCATTGGCTCAATCACTGGAAAACCTTCATCCTTGAGTATTGGACCTAAGTGACTCATGCAGGTGCAGCCAAGGATGACAGCGTCTGCGCCATCTTTTTCGCATGCTTTGATAACTGCTTTTCGTACTTTCATCAAAGAGGTAATGCTACATGCGCGCATATTTGAATAGAAGTCATCCCCCTGCCCCATTGAATCGAGTTCGATGTCCTCTGATAAAAAATACATACTGCGGCATTGATTTTCTGCGCCTGAATCTTTAAGAATATGATCATATATAAATTGCATCTTAGGCGGCCAAATTGTGACTATAGAAAAACTTTGACCAAGAGACATTGCCGCGCGAATAGCGGACTCCCCCGATCCAGTGACAGGGATATCGAGCTGATCCCGCAAAATTTGAAGGCCATAATCTCCCATTGTATTTATATAAAGGGCAGCAAAACCTTTTTGAGCTAAACGTTTACCAGCCTCAACATAAGCCTCGATGGTTATTTGTCTGCTTTTAGGTGAATCCGGGAATACTGCACCAGGAATACCTGCAAGCACTGGCTCGAACCCGACATGCGATACTTTACCGATTGGATCAGGTACATCCGTTTGGTCCAACAAATCATCCCCGGTCCCCATTATAGCTATTCTGCGATTCATCACTTAACTCTGTATGTATGTTTGATTTTCCATGAGCCTATTATATAACCCAGCCCAACTATGAACGCGATGATTGGTCTTTAATTCAAAAAATGAATGAGTTGCAAGTATGAATATACTGAATAGATAGAGTGTTTGTGAAAAGTTTCATCATCGATGCTGCCACTTGAATAGCCCCCAAAACTCTAGACCACTCCGTCGTTCATTTTGAAACGGTCTTCATACTGCTTAGGTGACAGCAAACCATTTTTACCATGCTTGCGTGTCGAGTTGTAAAAAAATTCGATGTAATTAAAAAGATCCTCTTTTGCTTCTCTTCTAGTTTTTTATATTCTGCGACGAATGCGTTCCCGCTTTAACAGCTGAAAGAAGCTTTCGGCCACCGCATTTCCTTGAGCGGAGGATTATACGAACATATTAAGTGATAATAATTATCATTTGGAATAAAGTGGATTAAATATCTCCTTTTAAGCTCAACCTAGACTGCTCATTAAGCGCCTTTAGGAGCCAACTGCTTTCTTAGGAAGCTAAAACATAATATGTAGACAATATCGGTGGTGCTCTCAGTAGTGGGCATTGACGAAGCCTAATACTTTTACAAACCGCTTTCGAGGGATTTAGGCTTGAGCTAAAACCCCATCACTTAACTTTTGTCACAACGATACTGAAGTACCAAGTTACTGGATTCACGATCTAAACAAAAAGGTCGCTATCGACACATTCGCCTGGTGGCGGCTCAGACAAGGTCCACTAGCACCCTAAATAAAGAGTGTGCGTTTATTCCAATTCTTCATCAGCAGAATAGATAACGTAAATTTTAGTGTAGCCCAGTGTATCCCATATACCTGTCCACTCTTTTGGAATAGTCACAGAGTCGCCGGCTTTGATCTGAGTGACCCTGCCATCGCTAGAGGTGAGCGTGACACCACCAACCAAAAAATGCATGTATTCATCGACGCCGTAGGGTTTGTCAATCACTTCTCGTGTAGCTTTAGATTGGTATGTGCCGACGATGAATTTTTTATCACTACTTAACATCGAAAATACATCTAACGCTTTGCTCCCATCTTCGTGGGTTTCATGGGTAACGCGTGGGTGTGTTTTGATGTCGCTGGCAAGTTCTTGTTGACTGATCACACGCGGGTGCAAGGCTATGTCGGCGCTAAGCATTAGTGGGCTAGTTAGCAGGCCCAGTAAAGTAACCGTGCATGCATCTTTAAACATTCTCATTTTATCTACCTGATTTAGCCCGGCCACCCGAAGTTGAATGAAAGGCCTATTGTTCATCATGGCGATATGGTTGTACTTAATCGAAAGTATGTCAACACGTTTTAAACAATTATTCGCCCCTCTTTCTTCGAACGATATTTAGAACGAGCGTATAAGAAGAACACTCTTTTCTAGGCCGCTCTACCGCACATATTGACAAATCATTCAAAAATGCCAAAAGATCTGATCCTTCATCAGAATTTAACCCCAACACAAAAGCTTTAGCCTGCCTCCCAGCAGAGCAACCAAGCATAATCACAAGTATTGCTCATAAAAAAACGCCCTGATTACTCAGGGCATGCTATCGGAAAAGCTATGTTTGAACAGCTAAGATTAGTTATCGGCACCAAAAGTATAAGAAACTTCAACACCCCAAGTGCGAGGTGCTCTTGGCGCCGCATAAGACCATAGTCCAGCAACATCAAAGCCAATACCATAGCCATCTTCACCGGTTAAATTACGGCCAAATAAACTGAATTGAGCATTACCGTATTTATAATTAACGGAAGCATCAACCAGGTTTTGTGCGTCATTATGCAACTCAGGGGCATTAGAAAAATCCGTTTCATGATCATCGATATAATGGACTCCTGCCTGCGCCCAAGCTTCACCACTACCGACAGTCCAATCATAAGTGGCGCTTATACTTGCCGTCACCTCAGGAGCCCGACGAAAGTCAAGATCAGAGTTATCAACAATACCGCTACCATTATCGAATTCAAAGTCATCATACCCTGCATCCAACAAACCTAAGTTTGCTCGGATTTGAAGATTACCTGTAGGATAGAACAGCAGCTCAAATTCAGCGCCAGTAATTGTAGCCGTAGAGGCATTAACCACTTTAGTCACCTGGCCTGTGCCACCCGAAGACGGCAATTGTATCTCCTCTTGCTTATCATCATAAGACATATGAAAAATAGCGCCATTTAACCGCAAGGTGCTATCAAGCCACTCTGACTTAAACCCCAATTCAATATTTTCTACAGTCTCAGGGTCATAAGGCGTTTCGGCAGTTTCAACACTATCTACTCGGCCATTAAAACCTCCAGACCGGTAACCGACCGTATAAGAAGCATAAATCATAGCCTCATTATTAACTTGATAATTGACCGCTACCTTGGGCGTAAATTCATTCCATGTTTCTTTAGCGTTGCCATTTGTACCACCGGCCTGATTGGTAGTTTTATCATCTTCGGTATAGCGCCCACCTAACGTTAATTTCAACTTATCAGTAAAGGCATAATCGCCTTCGAAAAACACAGCCCATGAATCAGTTGTTTGGTTGGTAGTTTGTGGGAAATCATAAGGCCCTGGTCCTAAGAAAGGGATCAAGTCATCTCGAAAACCAATGTAACTACGCAAACGAATTTCATAGTCCGACTCCCACAAATACCCACCCAAAGTCCATTTTAATGCGTCACCCGCATCATACGTCAGACGAAGCTCATGACTCTCCTGATTATATTCTGCCGGTCTATCAGTATGAAAAAGTAACGATGGCGTTCCATCAAAGTCAGTTCGAACTGTTTCTTGGGTTTCCCAAGTGCCATAAATATAATCTATATTATAAGCATCGTTAACCGCCCATCGAGCCTCAACGATTCGAGTGTCTGCATCAAACGTTGCACCGCGTTGCTGCTCATCGGTAAAGAAAGGGTCCTGAACTTGATTACCCGCAGGGTCGAGTACAATGCCACCAGGCCCTAAACCTGCAACTTTATAACGATCACCGGTTATTGGTTTCGACGCTGACGACGAACAATAACCATAGGCCACACAAAAAACCGCGTCACTTTGTGAAACATTCAGTAACGGAGGTGTATCTTGGTCAGTTTCTTCACGCTGTAAAGTAAACTCTAACTCTAGAGCTTCTGTGACAGACCAAAGAACATTAGCACCCAAAGACTCATAATCCATACGGCCAATATCTTTACCTGTATAGACTTCGGTGAAATACCCTTCATCTTGTTTTCGTTTTGCAGCACTCAACTTTGCCGCAATATTGTCGGTCACTGGGAAGTTTACGATACCTTCAAAATTGCTAGTATCATAATCTCCATAGCCGATCTTGACCTTACCACCCACCTCACCGGTAGGCTGAGTACGCGCTAGATTAATCACACCCGCAATCGTGTTACGCCCAAACAAAGTTCCTTGTGGACCTCGTAATACTTCCATCCGCTCCAAATCCATTGACTTTAAAATACCGCCTGAGGTTGCGCCAATAAAAACACCATCAACGGCAACGCCAACTGCAGGGTCAAAGTTTTTTTCTACCTCTGCAACGCCGATACCACGAATATAGATTGCAGCCACACCGCCTGGACCTTGCGCGGTATCATCAATAACCAAATTCGAAGAAATGTTAACTAAGTCGCTAATGTCTTTTGCATAAGACCGCTCAATGTCTTGCTTGCTCATAGCGCTGACCGAAATACCTACATCTTGTAGATTTTCAGCGCGTTTACGCGCCGTTACAATGATTTCTTCAAGTTGTCGAGCGCCACTATCTTGTGCAATCGCGCCAGGTATAGTTGCTACGATCGTGCTGTTAATGGCTAACGAAAGTGTGATTTTTTTCCACGATATTTTTTTCATTATATTCCCCGAGTTGTAACGTTAGGATAGAAAAGATCAGAGCAGCTAATTTAAACTTTATTCAAATTATGAGCTTATCGTATAGGAAGAAAACATGAAAAGCTACCGGCATAAGAAGGGCTACGACACTTCGGTTTCTATTAAGCTAGTGCAAGGTTTAAGCTACTGAAAAGCGACAAGTAGACAAACAGGGTTTGGTCAGGCTTTTAGCAAGCACTGCATAACACAGCTAATCCTTAACCCCAAAACCACAATGCTCCCTACCAACTGAGCACAATACAAAGCCTATATTAGTAATATACACTGCTGGAGCAACTTTAAGTCTAGTTAGATGTTAAAAAAGGCCAAAACTACCTTTAGTCTCAGTAATACCCGCCAGGCTAAACGGCCTCGAAACTGCGGGCCATAACAGAAAGCTTGAATATTAAGTTTGTAACGGTTGTTCATTGTTGCATATTGCAACTAAATTCAAGGTACAGCGTCAGATTTAAAACCTTGGAACAGCCTGTAAATACACAATGTTTCATAACCGGACCAAGCCCTTACTTCAAATACGGATGTTAGTAAGATTAACTACGTGACAGTTAAGTAACTAGCGCTTTGCTAGCGCAGCGCATAATGGTAACTTAGGCTGACATTTATAAGGTTTCATCAGGAGTTATCACGACCATATGACCGCGTATTTTATTCGCCGCCTACTACTGCTCATTCCTACATTTATCGGCATTACCCTCCTCGTTTTTGCAATTACCCGGGCAGTCCCTGGTGGGCCGGTTGAGCGAATGTTGAGTCAAGCCGCTCAAGCGTCTGCCGAATCTGGTTTTTCTACCAACCAAGGCGGTGCCAGCAGTGCATTATCTGAGTCACAACTCAACGAGTTAAAGGAGTATTACGGCTTTGATAAGCCAATAATGCAAAGCTACATAATTTGGCTGGGCAAGGTCGTGAGATTTGATTTAGGCGAGTCCACTCGCTATAACGAGCCGGTATGGGACATCATCAAAGAACGCTTCCCCATTTCAATTTTTTACGGCATCGCTACTTTAATACTCACCTACGGCATCTGTATTCCGCTGGGCATTGTTAAGGCAATAAGGCACAACACCGTCTTCGATAATGTCTCATCGGCCATCGTATTTATTGGCTACGCAATACCCGCCTATGTGATTGGTATTGCGTTAATAACCGTATTTTCTTCCTATTTAGAATGGTTTCCGCTAGGCGGCTTTATCAGCGATGACTATGAGGACTTAACTAGATGGCAGCAAATTAAAGACGTCATCGCCCATGCAACCTTGCCTCTACTTTCATATATGGCAGGCAGCTTTGCAGTAACCACGTTCTTAGTTAAAAACTCACTGATGGATAACCTAGCTGCAGACTATGTGCGAACTGCCATTGCCAAAGGCCTGTCATTCAAACAAGCCATTTTTAAGCATGCATTGCGTAATAGCCTAATCCCTGTGGCTACCTCTTTTGGCAGCAATATATCCCTTATTCTTACCGGCTCCTTTCTTATTGAGACAATATTTAATATCGACGGGTTCGGCTTGTTAGGCTTTGAATCACTGGTCGAGCGCGACTACCCGGTTGTTATGGGGATCTTGGTGATCTCATCGTTGCTATTTTTAATCGGAAATATCTTGTCAGACATCTGCGTTGCCCTGGTTGATCCAAGAATTCGCTTTGGCGAGACTGCCAGATGATTAAACTCAACCCAATCACACTTAAGCAATGGCGGCGCTTTAAATCAATTAGGCGTGGTTACTGGTCAGCGATAATCTTTGCAAGCTTGCTATTATTGACAGTATTTCTCGAGTTATTTGTCAGTAACCGCGCGCTAATTGTTAGCTATGAAGGTGAGCTCTATTTTCCAAGCTATGGGGCTATTATTCCAGGCGAAAAATTTGGCTTAAATTATCAATACGAAACTAATTACCGCGACTTAAAACAAAGTTTTAAAGGCACCGATAACTGGTTATTGCTGCCACCAATCCCTTATGAACCACTAGAAAACCATTTTATCGAAGGCGAGTTTCCACCATATGCGCCATCGCTAGAACATCGACATTATCTCGGCACCGACAATACCGGCCGAGATATAGCTGCGCGACTTATTCATGGTTTTCGCATCGCTATTTGGTTTTCACTACTACTGCTGTTCTTTAATTATCTCATCGGTGTCAGCGTTGGTTCCTTAATGGGTTTTATGGGCGGTAAGTTCGACTTATTCTTTCAACGTATTATCGAGATATGGTCAAACATCCCATTCTTGTATGTGATTATGATTATCGCCTCAATCGTCGTGCCCGGCTTTTGGACGCTCATCGGCGTAATGATTATATTCGGCTGGATGTCGATGACATGGTATATGCGCACCGCTACCTATAAAGAAAACTCCCGCGACTATGTGATGGCAGCCAGAGCAATTGGTGCCACTAATACCCGTATTATCTTTAGGCATATCATGCCTAATACCATATCGATCATGGTTACGTTTATCCCGTTTTCTATAGCCTCAGGCATTACCGCATTAACAGCGCTCGACTATTTGGGCTTTGGCCTGCCACCACCCACACCCAGTTGGGGTGAACTACTAAAACAAGGCACCGACAATTTAGATGCGCCGTGGATTATTGCCTCGGTGGTAACTGGCATGACACTGGTATTGGTTATGGTTACCTACATTGGTGAAGCCATTCGTGAAGCCTTTGATCCGAAAAAATTTACTACTTATGAATAAATATCTAGCGTTCACCACCTTAATTTTCATGTTGTTCAGCACCGTAATATTTGCAGCGCCTGAACAACTGCCAAATGATATTAAATGGATTACCAATAACGACGAATTAAGCTGGGCTTCGCCTAAGGCAATTAAAGGCGGTACTTATCGAGTGGCATTGATTAACTTTCCACTAACTTTACGTACAGTTGGGCCAGATTCAAACACCGGCCTGCGCTCCGCGATAAACGGCAATCAAATGTCACTAGTAGGAACGCACCCACAGTCTAATAAGCCAATTCCAGAATTAGCTACTCACTGGGCTTATGACAAAGACGGCGTTACTATTTATTATAAACTAGACCCAAAAGCACGCTGGTCAGATGGTAAAAAAGTGACCGCTGATGACTATTTGTTTGCAGTAGATTTTATGCGCTCGAAATATATTGTCGCGCCTTGGTATAACGACTGGTACACCAACGGCATTGTCGAGGCCAAAAAATATGACGATTACACCATTGCTATAACGGGCAGTGCAGCAAAATCCCCAGAAGATATGCATTACTACTATGGCTTTCAGCCAAAGGCAAAACACTTTTATACCATGGCTGAAAACTGGGTTCGTGAATACAATTGGGAAGTAGCACCCAATACAGGTGCATATCAAATTTCGAAAATCCGTAAAGGTAAATATGTCACCTTTGAACGAAAAAAAAATTGGTGGGCTAAAGACTATAGATATAACGTCAATCGATTCAACGTAGATAAAGTTCACTACAAAGTTATTCGTGATAATAATATTGCATATCGACATTTTTTACGCGGTGAGCTTGATGTGTTTGGGGCTACTTTGCCCAATTTTTGGCACGACAAAATGCACGGCGGTCTATATAAAGATGGTTATATCAGCAAAATATGGTTTTATAATGAAACACCTCAACCATCCACAGGGTTTAGCCTTAATCAAGCCCATCCATTGCTATCAGACAAAAATATCCGCCTGGGCTTCGCTCATTCATTAAATATTGCGTTGATGTTAAAAACTGTATTACGCGGCGACTACCAGCGATTAACCAGCTATGCCGATGGTTTCGGTGAATATTCAAATCTTGATATAAAACCATATCTATTTGATTTAAATAAGGCAGACGGGTACTTCTCTCAAGCAGGGTTTAGCGAGCGTGGGCCTGACGGGATAAGGATAAATGGCAAACAGCGATTAAGTTTTTCAGTCACTTATAGTCAAAGTACCCACACAGAGCGTTTAGTTGTGCTCAAGCAAGAAGCAAAAAAATCCGGCATAGAAATTGTATTACAACTACTCGATGGTGCTAGCGCTTATAAAAATGTTATTGAAAAGAAACACGAAATCGCATTTATGGGCTTTGGTGGCGGTGTTAATCCACAATATTGGGCTGCTTGGCATTCTGACAACGCTAACAAACCACAAACAAATAATATAACTAATACCGCCGACCCTCTAATGGATGAACTAACAACCGCCTATAAGTTTGGCACTAGCACCGCACAAAGACAAAAACTCTCTAGACAAATCCTTCAACTAATCCATGATAATGCCGCTTTTATACCTATGTATAAAGTGCCGTATATTCGACTTGCTTATTGGAAATGGATGAAGCTACCGGATCATCATGGAACAAAACGCAGCGAAACGTTGTTTGAACCATTCAACAGTGAGAACGGCGTGCATTTTGGTGCTATCTCTTGGATAGATGTAGCAGCCAAACAGGCAACTAAAGATGCCTTAAGTAATGGCGAAGTACTTGAAGCTGTCACCATCATAAACACCACCTATAAGGTGATCAAATGAGTTTACTGCAAGTAGAAAATTTGTCTGTAAGCTTTGCCAGCGATAGTGGCGAGCTAAATGTTTTAGACGAAATCAGTTTTAATTTAGACGCAGGCACTACCTTAGGTATTGTCGGAGAATCTGGCTGTGGAAAAAGTGTAACCGCACTTTCTATTAATGGCTTATTGCCGAAACCCGCCGGTAAAATTACTGGCGGTAAAGTATTATTCGATGGTGAAGACCTCGTCACCATCAGCCTTGAGAAACGTTTTGCACTGCGTGGCAGACGCATTGCAATGATATTTCAAGAACCAATGACGGCGCTTAATCCGGTACATCGTATTGGCAAGCAATTAGCCGAGGTTTACCACATTCATTTCCCTAAAATGAGCTCGCGCGAGATCACCAAAGCCTGTGTTGAAATATTAACACAAGTAGGTATATCTGATCCTATTCAGCGACTGCGAGACTACCCACATCAATTATCTGGCGGCATGCGCCAACGGGTAATGATCGCTATGGCGCTAGCCTGCAAACCAGACATTCTTATAGCTGATGAACCTACCACCGCGCTTGACGTAACTATTCAAGCACAAATACTGGTGCTATTAAAAAAACTTCAGCAACAATCTGACATGGCTATTATATTTATCACTCATGACTTAGGCGTCATTGCGCAAATGTGCGACCAAGTTGCGGTTATGTATGCAGGTCGCGTAGTTGAGCATGCATCAAACCAACAATTGTTCACTAACCCTCGCCACCCTTATACCCAAGGACTGCTAAATTCACTACCGCAAAACCATAATCAACCAAAAACAGCGCTGCCAACTATTGAAGGTAATGTGCCAGCAATTCATGAGTTTATCGATGGTTGTCGTTTTGCCCCGCGTTGCGCGCATCAACAGCCCAAGTGCGTCGACAACAAACCGTTGATCGAAAAAATAGATGAGGACGCCGAAAGCGAAAAGGTAGCCTGCATTAGATGGCAAGAGTTAAGCCATGGTGGCCACAATGACAATGGTGGCAGCAATGACTAAACCACTACTAAGCGTT
>JBNMPW010000092.1:0-11772 GCA_051277205.1 Oceanicoccus sp.
AAATCCGCGGCTCTTCCGGCAAGGTGAATATTGCGTTATCAGGCCTGCCTAAATTTAACGGCGTACCAGATAACCGTTATATCAATCGGGGCGGCCAGGGTTTCTGTGGTTCTTTAGAAACGATGGAACGTGCTTATGATTGCTGGAAACGAGGACGTTGGTCTGATGACCCTTTTGTTGAGTCAGTAATACCATCAGCGTGGGATCCCACCGTTGCACCCGCAGGGCAACACTGGATGTCTAATTTCGTTCAGTATTGTCCATCTGAGCTGGCTGATGGCCCATGGACGCCAGAAAAGCGCGATGCCTTTGGACAAACGGTGATTGATAAAATTGAACGATATAGCCCAGGTTTTAAAGAATTGATCGTCCATATGGAGGTTCGGACTCCTTTTGAAATTGAAAACGAAGTGGGTTTGACGGAAGGTAATATTTTTCAAGGCGAACTTACTATCGATCAATTATTGTTTAACCGTCCTTTCCCCGGTTATGCGCAATACCGTATGCCGATCAAAAATATGTATATGTGCGGCTCCTCAACGCATCCCGGTGGTGGTGTTTCTGCCGCTTGTGGTGCTAACGCCGCCCGTGAAATTTTGATCGATTTAAAACGCCCTAATACTGTGCCTGAAGACGATTGTTATGACGAGTAGTGCTGAAAACAACATCCCAACAGACCCTTTTGCTGGTGAGCGATTAAATCTATCGCATTTTCACCCTCGGCAGGCAGTGTTAAATATTCGCGAAGCTTGGTCGAGCTGGAATGGCTATAAGTTTGCGGATTATTATTACGATGCAGAGTATGAATACTTCTGTTTGCGTAATACCTGCGGCACCTATGATATTTGCCCGATGCAAAAATATATGATTAGCGGTGCCGACGCCGAGGCCATGTTAAACCGTATGGTGACTCGCGATGTCTGCAAGTTAAAAGAGAATCGCGTGACCTATGTCTGCTGGTGTACGGATGAAGGTCGTATGATTGATGACGGCACTATATTTCGAGTCGGTGCTGATAAATTTATGCTGACCTGCGGTAGTCCCAGTATTGCCTGGTTGCGTAAAAGCTCCTTCGGATTTAATGATCTCAGCATAGTCGATATGACAGATGATATTGCGGCTTTATCTTTTCAGGGGCCAACCACCTGTGCAGTTTTGAAAAAAATGGGCCTTGAAGGTATTGACCAGCTCAAACCCTTTGGCATCCAAAATTTTCCTTTTAAAGGGGGAGAGTTAATGATTTCTCGCACCGGCTTTACGGGTGATTTGGGTTATGAATTATGGATAGAACCTGCGCTTGCTCTAGATATGTGGGATGCCTTGTATGCTGCTGGTGAAAATTACGGCATCCAACCTTACGGTGAAGCCGCAACTAATATGGCTCGCCTAGAGGCGGGTTTTATTATGCCGGATATGGAGTTTAGTGAAGCCTTAAAAACGATTCACTTTGAGCACGACCAAACCCCTTTTGAATTAAACCTCGGCTGGTTAGTTGATTTTAAAAAGCCCCACTTTAATGGCCGTCAGGCACTGCTAAAAGAAAAGCAGCAGGGCCCTGAATACATGCTGGTGAAGTTGGATATTGACGGCAATAAACCTGCTGAAGAATCACATTTATACAGCGATAAAGCCTGCGAACATGAAATTGGCTATGTTACCTCAGCGATGTGGTCTCCAGTGGTAAAAGCCAATATTGCTTTAGCGATGATTACAACTAAAGCGCTTGAGGGTGATATATGGGCCGAAATCTATTACACCAAAGAGCTTCGCCATAATCATAAAGTTGAGCGTTGTAAGATACAGGATAAACCGTTCTGGGCACCAGCTCGTGCTAGAGCAACGCCGCCACCAGCCTTTTAATTTTTCTGTAGTAGGTGATAGTGTGAAAAGCATAACAGCTGTTGTTGAATCGGTTTATTTGGGTCCCCCAGATATTGATGATCTTGCCAAGCAGTCCTGCACTTTATTAGAGATGAAGCTTGATGGTATTGTCGGTGACCGTCATGGCGGTCAATCGCGAGAAGCTTGGGAGCATGATAAGCAAGCGGAAGGTACGGTGCGTCGTAACGAGCGGCTCTGGTCAGCCGTGTCTGTAGAAGAGCTGGAAGAGATTAATCGGGCGATGGATTTAAATCAACCATTGACCGCCGCTGATCTTGGCGCCAATATCTGTATTAGAGGCATCCCTAATCTTTCCCAGTTAGCCAAAGGCAGTACGTTAGTATTTTCCTCCGGTGCCGAATTAATCGTTGAAGAATATAATCCCCCTTGTCTTGATATGGGAGAAAAACTGGCAGGTCTCTACACGGATAAATCCGGTCAGTCGATTGCCAATACCGCTTTTTCCCAAGCCGCCAAATTTACTCGTGGTGTAGTGGGCGTGGTAGAGGTAGCCGGTGTGATTAAGGCGGGTGATGAGGTTGTGGTTACACCCTATAAATCACCTATTTGGATAGAGCGGCTGAGCAAAAGCTGATTCTATTCACTCTCGACTAGCCCACAGATACTGTATAATCTACGGCAGACCACTTCCCCATAGTTGTTCGTCTATTCGAAGTGTATACCGACAGTTAGCTAGAGCTATGACAGGTCTGTAATGAATAAAGAAGTCTTAATTTTCTTGCATATGGATGACGAACATCCGGGTTATATCGCTGACTTTTTACAGCAAAAATCTATTTCCTACCGTATTATTCGTCCCTACCAAGGCGACTCGATCCCCCAGCTTGACGATACCATGATCGGCCTGATATTTATGGGCGGCGTGATGAGCGCCAATGATAATATCGGCTGGATAAAAGAAGAAATACGACTAATTCAACAGGCGCTTGAGAAAAAAATCGCACTGCTGGGTCATTGTCTGGGTGGGCAGCTTATCAGTAAAGCCTTGAGAGAAACCGTTAGCCAAAACCCAGTAAAGGAAGTCGGCTGGCATTTTTGTTATCGACAAAGAGTGGCTTTTGGCAGTGGTTGGTTAGGGTCTGTGCCAGACCCTTTTATTATGTTTCACTGGCATAATGAAACCTTTGCTATACCTAAAGGTGCACAACCTTTATTTTCTTCTGAGCATTGTAAGAATCAAGCCTATAGCTATGGTGACAATGTGCTGGCGATGCAATGCCATTTGGAAATGACCGAACCATTGATTCTCGACTGGATTGAAGGCTGGCGGGAAGATTTGACTGTGGCAACAGACAGTCAGCAAACGTACGAACAAATTCGCTATGAGCTGGCAGATAAAATAGCGTCTTTAAACCGTGTCGCTGATACAATTTATGGTCGCTGGGTAAGTACGCTACCGCGTTAACCGCTGGGTCTTTGATGTTTCAAATGTGACAGGATAGGCACTAAAAAAACTAATCTGGAAGTTAATATGTATTGTCTAAAAAAATTTACCTTAGCCATAATTACTCTGTTTATCGTGTCCCCGGCAGTGGCTCAAGTCACCGCTAAAGAAGTTTTTTCCTTCGGCGATGGTGTTGTTTGGGGTTTTGATTTTATCGATGAAAATCATCTTGTAGTCAGCCTTCGCTCTGGTGAACTTGATATTATTAACCTCGATACTAAACAGCAGCAAAGTATTAATACACCTAGGGTACATGCTAAAGGGCAAGGTGGCTTGCTGGATGTTAAAGTGCTTCATCAGCAAGATAAAATCTTTTTTTATGTAACCTATAGCAAGCTCCTCGAAGAGGGCAGTTCTACTACGGCGTTGGCTTCTGCTGAGTATCTTGCAGGGCAAAAATTACAGTGGAATGAGATTTTTGTTGCCAAAGCCGCCTCATCGACTGGCCGACACTATGGTTCCCGTCTTATGTTTGTTGATGATACCTTGTTTATGACAATAGGTGATCGTGGTAAGAGAGATAAAGCTCAGGCGTTGAATTCGCATCATGGAAAGGTGTTACGTTTAACGCTTGATGGTAAAGCTGCTGACAATAATCCCTTTGACGATACCCCTGAAGCACTACCAGAGATTTGGAGTTTAGGGCATAGAAATCCTCAAGGTATTGCTTATGATTTCGAGCGTAAAGACCTTTATGTCGCAGAGTTTGGCCCCCGCGGCGGAGATGAAGTCAATCGGGTTGAAGCGGGTGAAAATTACGGCTGGCCCTTAATTACTCATGGCAAAAATTATTCGGGGACCTCAATAGGCCCAAGTCATCAAGAAGGTCTTGAGCAGCCTATTGTCTATTGGGACCCAAGTATCTCTCCTTCTGGCATGGCTTTACTGATCGATAAATCATCCAAACGTTTACTGGTTTCTAGTTTAACAGATCTCGATATTAAAGAACTGGTGCTTGATAAAGGTCAGGTTATTAAACAGGTGTCGCTGTTTGAAAAACCTTTAGAACGTGTTCGTCATGTCGCCATTTCACCTGCTGGTGTTGTTTATTTCTCTACCGACACAGGAAAGATTTTTAACTTTTAACGATTTCTATGTTTTTCTATTTAGCTCAATGATAGTCACTATTGATAATTAAAATAGTTGATAAGATGTCTTTCTGATTAAAAAAATATTTTTTTAACAACTAGGTAATTGTTCGGCTATTATTTAAATACCAGAATAACTCACCGCAAAGTGAAATCTCACGCTATTTTCCCCTAATCAATCCTATTTTATTTTTTTTGTTATAACAGATCAATTTTTTTATTATTATATTTATTTATAATAATGATGAGAGGTACCATTTTTTACCCTATCGGCAGCTATGACGAATAGGTTTTCTGTTGTTATAGTAAGGTTAACTTTGTATGAGCTGTTAGCGTTTCTGGTTTCAATAAAGTCATTACTAATAACAATGGAGGTGGCTGTGAATAGTGTTAATAATAATTCAATAATTCGATTTTTCGATAAAGCATTGAGCCACCCGTTGTTGGTGTTAATCATGCTAGCAGCGTTAAATGCTTATCTGTTTCTCTGGTATGCCGATAGAATTTCATTCTCTCCTCAAAACTAACTTCATCATTTTTACACTGCGTTAATAGTATCGATTGGGTGCTATTAAGAATCATTTTCGCTATCTATTGCCAATATATATTGGCTCGATAGGGATGGTTTGCTGTCTTTTTTGTAAACACTATTTTTGATAGGGAGAAGGGTATGTCTATCAACACACTGCTACCGAATACATCACTACCGAATAAATTAGCATCGTCTATATTGATCCCGAGTATTATGCGCATAGGTGCAGGGGCAAGTTTGTACTTGCCTGAAGTACTTCAACAGTTGGGTTTACAAAAGCCTTTAATCATCACCGGTCCGATTGTGATGAAATATGGTTACCTCGACAATATCACCTTGGCGTTATCGACGCAGAAAATTGTCTATGGTTTGTTTTCGAATGTACCCGCCGACCCCTGTACCGATACGGTAGCGGCAGCGTTAAAGGTGTTTATTGCCGACGACTATGACTGTGTTGTAGGTTTGGGCGGAGGCAGTCCAATGGATACGGCTAAAGCTGTGTCCCTATTAGCGGTGAATGGCGGTGAAGTCAGGGATTATATTGCTCCCAAAGATAATGCCGTACCCGGCTTACCCGTTATTGCCATACCCACAACCGCCGGTACGGGTTCCGAAGCAACCAAAGTCACCATTATCACCGATGCTGATAGCGGCGAGAAAATGTTGTTGATGGGTCGTGCCTTTTTACCCACTGTCGCACTGATCGATTACACCTTTACACTGTCGATGCCTTATCGATTAACCGCTGATACCGGTATTGATAGTTTGACCCATGCTATGGAAGCCTATGTCAGCCGCAAGGCCAGCCCTTTCACCGACAGTCTGGCTTTAGCGGCGATGAAGCTTATCTATGAGAATATCCGTATAGCCTGCGAGCACCCGGAAAATGCTCAAGCTCGTGAAGCAATGATGCTGGGAGCAACGCAAGCCGGTATGGCCTTTTCTAATGCATCGGTGGCCTTGGTACATGGTATGAGTCGGCCTATCGGTGCACATTTTCATGTCCCTCATGGTTTAAGTAACGCCATGCTGTTACCCGCTATTACTGAGTTTTCTGTATGCGCTGCCGAGTCGCGCTATGGCGATTGTGCTCGACAAATGGGGATGGTACCTGCGGGCACGAACGATGTCACCGCCAACCGGATTTTATTGGAAGAACTTAAACGCCTGAATGAGGATTTGTCGGTACCCAGTCCAGAGGACTATGGTATCGATAGAGAGGCTTATATGGACTTGGTACCACTAATGGCGGAGCAAGCGACCGCCTCCGGTTCGCCAGGTAATAACCCACGAGTTCCAAGTGTCGATGAAATTATCGAACTGTACCAACAAGTATATAGCCGAGCGGATAGCAATATTTTATCGCCTAGGGTTGTTGAAAAGTCATCACAACATCGGAGGGCTACCCGATGAGCCACCCTACTAATATAGATAAGAGCAGAGATATTCACCAAAACCCGATCCGCAGTGGTGAAGACTGGCAGTCTATGCGTGAGGCATGTCAAACCGATGCCGGCGCTTTTCATGCTGATATAGCCGCCCAAAATTTGCATTGGTTCAACCCGGCTTTAAATGCCTGGCTGACCAGAGATGAAAGTGGCTCATGGAAAGGTTGGAGCCAGCAGTCGGGCGCTATTGACTTGCTCAACTGGTCGCCATGGGAGCAGGCGTTAGATAAAACCCAGGCGCCTTTTTATCGCTGGTTTGTCGGTGCAAAAACCAATGCCGCTTTTAATGAGGTGGATCGACATGTCCTCGCTGGCCACGGCGATGAGATTGCTTTTTATTACGAGGGTGATCGTTGGGACCCTGCTACTAATAATGGTAAAGGTGGGCCAGTTCAGCAAGACACATTATCTCGTCGTGAATTACTGGCTGACTCGGTTATCGCCGCCCAAGCCTTGCAGGATTTAGGGTTGGTAATGGGTGATCGCATTGCTATTAATATGCCGAATATTTTACAGCAAATTATCTGGACTGAAGCAGCCAAACGGTTAGGGGTAATTTATACCCCAGTGTTTGGTGGCTTCTCCGATAAAACCCTGTCTGACCGCATTGAAAATGCCGGCGCTAAAGTGGTGATTACCGCTGATGGTGCCTCTCGTAATGCAGAGATCATAACTTTTAAGGAAACCTATACCGACCCGGCACTCGATCGTTATATAAGTGTGGATATGGCTTTAAGTATTTTGTCGCAAGCTGATTTTGATCAAAGCCAGGACAATACAAAAACCAAAGTACTTGAGCATGTCAAACAAGTACTTGGTAATGAGATTACGTTAAGTCGGGCGGATATTATGCGCGAAGTGGGTAGTGTATTAGCCAAAGCTAAGCTAGGTTCTGCAAAAACTGCAGCCCTCCGTGCCGAACTAGCGGAACGTTTATCGAAATCTCCAGCTCGGGTTGAGCATGTGGTTGTTGTCCGTCACGTGGGCTTGACGGATATGTCATGGACTGAAGGGAGAGATATTTGGGCCCATGATTTAATCGAGCAGGCACAAGAAAAAGTGTTGGCCAAAGCAAAGCTTGCTAATCGTTCTGCGCTGGATGCATTGAGCGATACCGAATTAGTGGCTGCCCTCTGGAAGTCGGTTCCACCACAAGCTGTGGCTGCAGATTATCCGCTGTTTATCATTTACACCTCAGGTTCAACCGGTAAACCTAAAGGCGTAGTGCATGTGCATGGCGGCTATTTGTCGGGCATTAGCCAAACCATGAAAGTGAGCTTTGATGCTGAGCCCGGTAAAGATGTGATGTGGGTGGTTGCGGACCCGGGTTGGATTACGGGCCAGTCCTATATGATCAGTGCAGCGCTAGCCAATCGTATTAGCAGTGTGGTGACAGAAGGCGCTCCGATGTTTCCCAATGCGGGCCGTTTTTCTTCGATTATCGAACGCTTAGGTGTCACTATTTTTAAAGCGGGCGCTACCTTTCTAAAAGGTGTGATGAGCAATACCCAGCACCGTGCGGATGTTGAGCGTTACAGTATGTCTTCACTTAAGGTGGCAACGTTCTGTGCCGAGCCCACTAGTCCCTCGGTACAGAAGTTCGCCATGGGATTAATGACACCGCAATATATTAATTCTTATTGGGCAACTGAGCACGGCGGTATTGTCTGGACTCATCCTTACGGTAACCCGGATTTACCCTTGCGGGCGGATGCTCATACGTATCCATTGCCTTGGGTGTTTGGTGAGATTTGGCGTACGACAGGTGAAGCTGATGATCAAGGCCGTTATGCTTATCGCCAAGCAGAAGAGGAAGAAAAAGGCGAAATTGTAATTACCGAACCTTATCCTTATCTAGCTCGCACAATATGGGGTGATGCGAAACATGTCACCGATGAAAGCTGGGTAGGAGATCTGGATCGATTTAAAAAAACCTATTTCGGCCGTTTTCGAGATGATAATGGTGGCCCCGTGTATGGTTATCTGCAAGGAGATTTTGCCCGTCAATACGAAGATGGTAGCTTTTCATTACACGGTCGCTCCGATGATGTCATTAATGTCTCTGGTCACCGTATGGGTACTGAAGAAATTGAAGGTGCCATTCTAAAAGATAAGCAGATCAATCCCGATTCCAAAGTGGGTAACTGTATTGTTATTGGTGCTAATCACGCTGAAAAAGGTATGACACCCTTAGCGTTTATTTTACCGATGGCTGGGCAGCAGCTTAGTCGCGATGATGAGCGCCGGTTACAGGACTTAGTGCGAGAAGAAAAAGGTAGTTTAGCGGTGCCTGCAGATTTTATCAGCTTGTCGAGTTTCCCTGAGACACGCAGTGGTAAATATCTGCGGCGGTTTTTAAAGGACATTGTACTGGGTCAGCCGTTGGGTGATACATCCACCTTGCGTAACCCAGAATGTCTGGATGAGATCAGACAGGCAGTCAATCAATGGAAGGCTCGACAACAGCGGGCGGAACAACAAACCATGGTTGAAAAAACGCGCACCCTGCGGGTCGAATATGCGCCGGTGGGTAAACACAATGTTCATAGTCAGGGTGCAGATCAGGCCATTCGTGTAGCGACAGTGGTTATCAGTAATCCGCCGGTTAATGCTTTGTCGGAGCGTTTATTGGATGAGTTGGAAACGGTACTGACGCATCTTAGCCGTCGCAAAGATGTTGCGGCGGTGGTGATCGCTGGTGCCGGTAGTCTGGCTTTCGTAGCGGGAGCTGATGTCCGACAATTACTCGAAGAAGTTCACGACGAACATACCGCGCGTTCATTACCCGCCAAGGCGCACAGCGTCGCGACCATCATTGAAAATATGCACAAGCCTGTGATTGCCGCTATTGAGGGTGTTGCACTGGGTGGTGGTTGCGAGTTGGCTATGGCCTGTCACTGGCGAGTTGGCAACCGAGCTTGCCAACTCGGACAGCCTGAAATTAATTTATTTTTACCTCCGGGCTATGGCGGTACCCAGCGTTTGCCGCGTATTTTAATGGCAGCCGCAGAAGATAACGATCAGGGAATACAGCGGGCACTGTCCTTATTATTATCCGGTCGCCAAATTGATGGTGAGCAGGCCCAGGAGTGGGGTTTGATAGACCAACTTTGCAATGGTGCTGGGTCGGTGGTTAGTACAGCACAGGCCGCTGCTCGTTACGCGGCCTTAAATAATAAAGGCGCCGTTATTACTGCGATGCAAGATCGCCATAAAGCGGTATTGCATTGGCATCAACCGGTCAGCTTTAGGGGCGACTTTTTGCAACATGATTACATTAATAATTGCTTACAGGCAGCTGTTAATAACGGGCGGGGCCATGTCGCTAAAGCGATTGTTGAGCTAGTGATATTTGGTTTGGAGCGGGGTTTTGCTCTGGGGTTGGAAAGGGAGGTCGATACCTTTGCTCGCTTTGTGATGGACGAAGAGGACGGCGGTAAAAAAGGTATTCCATTGTTTATGGATAAGCTATCACCGGCGCTGCCGAGTCGTCCACGGAGAAGCGCCGCTGAGAAAGATACGCTGATTGCATCTGGTGAGTTACTAGCTATAGGGTCAGCTTTTATACCGGGTATCACTGAAATACCTCCTTACCAGTTAGCGCAGGCGGTAGTGCGCGATGCAGAAACTGGTGCCTATTGTCACGGCGATCCCAAAGACGCAGAACAAGAAGTGGTTGTGTCTGTTCCTGAGCCCCGGGCTAATCAGGCATTGGTATATATCTTGGCCTCGGAATTAAACTACAACGATATTTGGGCGATTACGGGAATTCCCATTTCATTATTTGATGAGCATGACGAGGATATCCATATTACTGGCTCCGGCGGTATCGGTATTGTGGTCTCGCTGGGCGAGGCCTTACAGGCGGAAGGTCGTTTGGCGGTGGGTAGTGTTGTTACCATTTATCCCGGCGTTTCTGATCTACTGGATCCGGCTGCAGGTGTTGATCCCATGTTTACGGATTTTCATATACAAGGTTATCAATCACCGGATGGCTCCCATCAACAATTTTTACTGGCGGATGGACCCCAGTTGCTGGCACCTGCGGCTAACCTGTCGATGGAAGCGGCGGGTAGTTATATTCTGCCGGCGGGTACGGCCTATCGAGCGTTATTTCGCTCTTTACAATTACGTCAGGGGGACCGTTTGTTTGTTGAAGGTGCCGCTTCAGGAAGTGGGGCCTGGGCGGTAGAATTGGCCCTTGCTGCCGGTGCTCAAGTGACGGGTTTGGTCTCTTCAACTCAGCGCTGTGAATCACTGCGTGAGCAGGGTGTTGCCGCGATTGATCGCAAGGCCGCGGCATTGGCTAATTGTTTTACTAGAATCCCTGAAGACTCTGCACAGTGGCTACAGTGGCAACAGCAGGGCGAGGATTTTCTTGATGCGGTCAGAGTCTCTAATCAGGGGAATCTATTTACCCATGCAGTTTCTCATGCGGGAGAAACCGCTTTTCCGAGAAGCTTTCAGGCGTTGGATGAGGATGGTGTGTTGACCTACTTTGGCGCGAGCTCTGGTTATTATATGACGTTTATCGGTAAGTCTGGTGCTCGTGCTGCCGATCAAATGTTGCGTAGAGCTAATGTCACGCCGGGGCAGGCGACCGTTATTTTCTATGGTAGCCGTAGCGAGCAGCGCGATGATAAGGCCCTGGCGGCGATTGAAGCAGGGAGGACTGCCTCACTGCGTATTGTGGTGGTTACAGATACTGATGCCGAACGGGATTTTGTTATGTCCTTAGGTTATGGCGATGCGGTAGTCGGTGCTGTTAGCCTCGATGAAATTAAACGCCGGGAGCCTAATTTCGATTGGCCAGAGACTATGCCAGAGTTACCGGAGCCGGAAAGTGAAAACTTTAAAGAAGCCGTCAGGTTAATGAATGAGAATACGCTTAAGCCTATCGGAAAATCTATCGGTAAGTTTTTACGATCAGAAGATAATCCTAAGGGACAGCCGGATATTATTATTGAGCGCGCTCATACTGATTCTTTGTTTGCTTCTACGATGCTGGTAAAAGCCCATACCGGTAAGGTGATTTATTGTGACGAGATGGAAGGGCGCCGATACAGTTTTTATGCGCCTCAGGTATGGATGCGACAGCGCAGTATACTCATGCCAAGTGCCACCATACTCGGCACTCACTTATGTAATGCAGCCGAAGTATTAGGCCTAAATCAAATGATCGATGCAGGTGCAGTCAACGTGCCTGAGCCTTACTTGGGTGAGTGGGATGATAGCGCTAGGTTACATCAAGCTATGTGGGAAAACTGCTTGCCTGAAGTGACTCAGGGCGCTGTAAAGACGGTGATCAATCATGCTTTGCCGATAACAGGGTTAAAAAACATGGATGAACTCTTAGCT
>JBNMPW010000093.1:0-11770 GCA_051277205.1 Oceanicoccus sp.
ACCTGCGCTTAGCTATCACGATGGCAAATTTTGGCTCTGCTTTGCCGTTACTCACTCTTGCCGCGGCAATACTTGGATGGCGACACCCTGCTTTCTGGTAACCGCCGATGCGATCGAAGGCCCATGGAGCAACCCCGTTAGTATCGGTGCCCACGGCTTTGACCCCTCTCTCTTTCACGATGACGACGGCAAAAAATATTTGCTCAACATGATTTGGGATGGGCGAAAAAATCATAATCCATTTGCCGGCATCGCACTCCAGGAATTTGACCCTGCCGCGCAATCCCTGATCGGTAACTGCGTCAATATTTTTAAGGGTTCGCATCTCTCCGTAACCGAGGGGCCTCAGATTTTTAAAAAAGATGGACATTATTACCTTGTCACAGCAGAAGGCGGGACGGGCTTTGACCATGGCATAACTCTCTGCCGAGCGACCACGCTGCTCGGCCCCTGGGAACTTCACCCTCAAACACCTTTTATCAGTTCGCGCGGCCAGGAACAGGCCGAACTACAAAGAACCGGCCACGGTTTTTTTGTGGAAACACAAAACGGTGAATGGTATCTCTCTCATCTTTGCGGACGCCCCGTGATCAACCCCGAAGCCGACAGCCACCTCGACATCTATAAAAAATGGTGCTGTATTTTAGGTCGCGAGACCGCCTTACAAAAAATCCAATGGCTCGATGGCTGGCCTCAACTTGAAGGGGGAGGCTCAATTGCAAAAGCTAAAGTACCGGCACCCAACTTACCCGCACAGCCCTGGCCTCAATGCTCTATTCGAGATCAATTCGAGCAGCAAACACTCGATATTCACTACGCAACTTTGCGTGAGCCTATTGAGGCGTCATGGGCTTCAACAACACATAGACGCGGCACTCTTCGCTTACTGGGTCGACACTATTTATATTCGCGTTATGAACAGAGTTTAATTGCCCGTAGAATTCAAACCTTTCATATGCGCGCCGAAACCTCCGTAGAATTTGAACCCACCTGCCCCCAACAAATGGCGGGGTTAGTGGCTTACTATTCACGTAGTGCACATTATTTTATGAAGATCACCGTTAATGATGCAGCCCAGAAAGTTTTACAGCTGGCATGGTTTATCGACGATGAATACGGTGAAGAAGAAAGTGCAGAAGTGGTGCTTGGTACTGAAGGTAAAGTGTATCTTCGTTTAGAGCTAAAGGTGCAATGGTATCAGTACAGCTACTCTCTCGATGGAGAGCAGTGGGCTGCCTTCGGTTCACCCTTAAACAGCACCCACCTATCAGACGAAGGCAGCAATGATGTGTTTCGATTCACCGGTTCAATGGTGGGACTTTTTGTTGCGGATGTCAGCGGCCAGTATCAGCATGCCGATTTCGATTACTTTGACTATGAAGAGCTGGAACAATTATGATAAAAACTAAAACTGTGCGCTGGGGAATAGTGGGCGCTGGGCGCATAGCCGAGCAATTTTCACGCGACATGTCATATACGGCCAACGCTAAACTGTGTGCTATTGCATCTCGCCGCCAGCAAGATGCCGAAAACTTCGCCCAGAAACACGCTATCGAAAAAAGTTACGGTAGCTATGATGATCTCTTCAAAGATCCTGACATCGACGCTATTTACATAGCAACACCGCATACCTGCCATCTTCAACAAAGTAAAGACGCCTTAGCCGCAGGCAAAGCCGTGTTGTGTGAAAAACCTCTGACCATCAACAGCCAGGAATGCAAAGAACTGCTAGACTTTGCCTCTCAAGCCGATCACTTCTTGATGGAAGGCCTGTGGACTTATTTCCTACCCGCCATCCAAAAAGCGAAGCAATGGCTGGACGAAGGCCGCATAGGCACGCTCAAACATATCAACGCCGACTTCGGCTATCCAATACTACCGTTTGATGCGAATAGCCGAGTTTACAATAAAGAACTAGCGGGCGGATGTATGTTGGATATGGGCATCTACCCAATTTCAATGGCGTGGTATTTTATGAAACAAGATCCTCTATCGATGCAGGTTCTTGCCAAACACGCCCCCAACTCGGTTGAAGACGACGTAAGCATGTTGTTTGACTACGGCGCTGTGACCGCAACTTTAGCCACGTCCTTTCGCTGTAAATTACAAAATTGGTGTTACCTTATTGGTGATGAGGGCAGTATCGCTATCCCCGACTTTTGGCGCGCCAGCGAGTGCCACCTCTACCAGCGCGATACACTGATTGAAACCTTCGACGACGGTCGCAAAGGTGAAGGGTTTGAATTTGAAATTGGCAGTGTTAGTGCAGATATTTTGGCAGGCAAAAAACAATCATCTGTTGTTCCGCTATCCACTAGCCTGACCTTCCAGCAGCATATTGACGAAGTTAAAACACACTTCAAACACCCGCGTTAGACGCGCTCTTCGACCACCTCATTAGTGGCAAACTTATAACGCATATTGCGGTAAACACAGATGTCCGTGATATCGCTTGGCGTGCCGGCGGGCATCGACCGGTAGTTTGTAGATACACGATATTTCCCTGTCACCGGTTTTACACGGTGCCAAGTAAATCCATGCAGTAGCAGCAAGCTACCTTTCTTCGGTGTCAGCACCAGTTGATCATTAAAATCTTCCGCCACATCGCCCACACTTAATAATCCACGTTTGTGTGAACCGGGAACCACCACCGTCTGCCCGCCAATTTCCGGAGTGATATCGCTGGTGTATATAAGACGATTCATATTGAACTGTGCAGGGTTTTCAGGGGCACAATCCTGATGCCAAGCCTGACCTTTAGTGCCCTGCTTGGAGAACATTGTCATGCAATACAAGGATTGCCAGTGTTGACCCAAAATTTCAGTACTCAAGGCCTGAAGCCTCTCATCCTGCTCAACGAAGTCAAAGGCATCAACACCGTCCTGCTGAGGAAACCAAGGTATCACATCAGTGGCAGACAGATTAAGAAACTCGCTGCTATGGGCAAAATCAGGCGTGTAACCGAAATGATTTATGATCAGCCGGTCGTATTGGTCCATTAGTTGAGCATCAAAAAAGTCTTCAATAAGAAGATAACCTTGATCCCAAAATATTTCTGCCTGGGCCTTTATCTCAACACGCACTTTTAGCTCCATTACTTTTTATCTCGACATCTCAAATATCTTAATATTATAGGCGACCTAGTGCAAACCTACTACCATAAGCTTCTCCCGTAAGTAAAACAGCGTCATATAAATTATGGGGGAGAGTCGCGCAGCGAGATGCTGACGGCCACAATGGCGATTGCATAAGGTGTTTAACATGTAGTAAGTTGGGCGCAATCGATGTTTCTTCTATAGCTATGTACTGATGCGAAAATATTATCGCGAAAAAATAATCAAATTATTATTGTGTATTCTTATTATGAGTAGTTCACCGATCATTGCGGGTGAGTTTAAGGCAGGTATTTCAACAGTGGCTATCACCCCGGTCGCTCATAAGGATATTGTGAATACCCTAGAGGCAGGGCCTAAAACTGTAGGCAATATCTCAGATCCTTTATATGCAAAGGCGATGGTCCTGTCTGATGGCCACAGCCATATCGGTCTAATCACCCTAGACCTAATGTATATTCCGCCTTTAACCTTCGCAGAGCTACTGAAAGATCTAAGATTACAGAGCACATTAGATCAAATTTTCCTTAGCATAACCCACTCCCATTCAGGGTATGTGGGTAATAGTAACTATGACGCCTTAAGAGATAAATTAATCGCCGCTATAAAAACGGCTGAAGCCAATCTGCAGCCAGTTAAAATAGGGGCAGCAGAAGCTACTCTAAATGAATCCTATAATCGCATCATTCGGCACTCGGACAGTAGTGCAGAGATGCTATGGACGAACCCTGATCGAAAAGAAAATCGTGATGTCGATCAGTCGGTAGGCATCATTAATTTAAAAAAATTAAACGGCGAGACGCTTGTTAATATAGTCAACTATAACGCCCATCCTGTGGTGACTATGGATCTAAATAACGTCGTTATCTCGGCAGACTATCCTGGCCAGCTAGCGAAGAGTTTACGGCAGAGTGGCGAAGGCGAAACTCTATTTTTTCTGGGCGCGGCCGGTGATATTAATCCTTATTTTGCAGATACAAAGCCCACCGCACTCGCGCTTGAAAAATCAAAAGAACTGGGAGAAAAAATCGCCTCAGAAGTTGTTGCAAATATTAGCGGTATTACCGACTATCAAACCCAAGGCCGGTTCAGCTTTAACAATTTCCGTTACTCTTTGCCCGTTATAAAAAAGTCTGAGTTAGACGTTGTGCCCGCTGAGATTAACACCCTATTACTGACAGGAGATATTGCATTAGCAAGTTTCTCGGGAGAGTTTTTCGACCAATTCAGCGTTATGGTTAAACAGCAAAGCCCCGCCAAGCATACATTTTTTCTGGGTTATACAAACGGATATATAGGGTATATACCCACCGAAGAAGCCGTTCAGTTTGGTGGCTACGGTGCCGATAGTAATGACATGTGGCTTGACGTTGGAACGGGACAAAAGCAGGTCAGTGACGCAATTGACTCGCTGAGAACTCTACACGAGAAACAGAAAGTCGACCACTGAAGTAGATAGTGAGCAAGTGGGGGCAGATTAAGCGTAAACTCCCTAGCTTTTCACCCATTCGTAGCTAAGTGTTTGGCGTATGATAGATACTGGTTACCGGTAGCCTACAAGCACAATAAACCTAACTCTTATCTTCAGCCTTCTTAACACGGATGATATTATCGGCAACTGTTTTGCCATTGAGACTTTTCATCGCCGCCTTGGCCTCACCTTGGTGGGGCATTTCTACAAAGCCAAAACCTTTTGATATACCGCTCTTTTGGTCCATTACTAGGTTGCAGGATTGTAGGCTGCCGAAGGGTTCGAAAAGGACTTTTAGTTGGTCTTCGGTAGTGCTGCGGTTTAAATTGCGGATGAGTAGTTTCATGTTGGGGCCGTGTTGTTGTGGTTGGGCCTAGTGTCGGGGTTATTGCGATGGATTGGAAGTTTAATTGTTTTGCTGGTGTTGCTGGATAAGGGTCACGCGGATAGCGGAGACCAGAGTTGAACCTGCAACTATTGCTAACATCTTTTAAATAATGGTAGCGAAGAGGGGACTTGAACCCCTATGTCCGAAGACGCGGCATTTTGAATGCCGTGCGTATACCAATTCCGCCACTTCGCCACTATAAACTAACAAGGGTGGTGCATCTGAGCGCGGCATTATAGCAACCCCGACCTAAAGGTCAAAGGCTTTAACAATAAGTGGTAAACCTGCGTGCAAATAGTTATTCTGCCATCAACTTATGGCTAAGAGTGTTTACTAGGGGCACAACTCTCGCCGGCAAAGTTCACGTACCTCATCAGTTACATCCTGACCAAAAAAAGCATCAAAACGCCCCCAGCCACGCACATCCATTTCTCGGGCCAGCAACATATTTTGCAGCTGGGCTCCACGCTCACGTAAATAAGGCTCATTGACCTGCGCAAACTCAAAATTATCGTGTAAACCCAAAAAATGCTCTACGTATACCGGCATCACTTGATCTCGCATCATTTTATATTCTGCAAAACCCACTTCTTTGCCATACAAACCCCATGTTGAAAGGTATTGTTTACGGTCAGCCTGAACACGGGGGGTAAGAATAGTTTTTACCGGTTTGCTTTCTGTTACCGCGCTTAAGGGGGTATAAGCCTGCCGCCAGTAATCAGGGTACATCACGCCATCAACTTTAGGCGCCAAATCAATATGGTAACTCCATATGGATGGCGGGTTGAGGTTGTAGTGCATCAAAAAATGCGGCACCGCCGAATTGATCTTGGTCATGACATACATCAGGTTCATATCATTACCAGGACCACCGATGTACAAGTGAAACAAGCGGTCGATAGGCGAATCTGACGGTGCTTGCCACAAGCGCACCCAACCAGCCTCTATAAAGGGGGGGCGTCGCAGCTTAAGCACCATCGCCGGGCCATCATCAACCAGTACTTCTTGCAGCTGACAGTGATCAATCATGGCATCCCTGACCAACACGGTATCTTGTAGCGGCTGTGCCAAGCTAATATCTTCAGTATTTGTGACCTCATCTCCACCAGACTGCATGGTTAATTCCTATTCAATTTGTTATAACGTGGGTACGTTTTTGATGGCAAGACAGATCATTGATAAGCAAAGTAAAAAAGCTATTTTAGATTGGTTGATCAGCCACTATCGACTAAGATAATTGCTTGGCTTATTCACCGGAGTATTAATGGATAATCAGCAACTCACTGTACCCGCAAGCTTTGTTAACACTATGCTAACAATCGCGGCGCAAAGGGACTGTAACACGGATAAATTACTGCAACATATTGGCATTGATCCGGCGGCTATTGCCGCCGGTAAAGCTGTCACTGCATTGCAGTTTGGTGAGCTTCACCACCATATTATTGAGCTTGTACAAGACGAATGGTTCGGCATGCTTAGCGGCGGCCCAGTACCACAAGGCGCGATACGTCTACTGTGCCAAAGTGTCGTGCACTGTAAAGATCTAGAACACGCCATTATTCGGGCCGGAGAATTTTTTGAAGTCTGCCGCGGTTTTAAGGTAAAACAGCACATAGAATATGATGGCGACAGCGTAATCATTAAAGCCGTTAAACTCGATTGCACTGAGCAACATGAGTTTGATCAACTGCTCGACAACTCCAGACCCGATGTCATTAAATCCACCCTCTCAGCCTGGCATGGCTTTTACAGCTGGCTGATTGGTAAAACAGTGCCTATCGAAGACAGCTATTACAACTTCCCAGACGATAGCACAACCAGACAAACAGCCCGACATCACCACCGCCATCATTACCAACAACTCTTTATTGGCCATCGTTTCGACAAAAAATTTCTCAACCACCCGATTGTGCAAAACGAAAACAGCGTCGAAGACTTTATGCGCAAGGCGCCCTACTACGGCTTATTCAAAAAAGACAACACCCAAGGCTTGGCACCACAGGTTAAATCTCTATTGGCTAAAAGCATTGGCGACGAGCTCCCTAACGCCTGCGATGTCGCCGAGTTTTTTCATGTCTCGGTCACTACCTTACATCGACATCTTGGCAATGAAGGCCGTAGCTTTCAGACCCTGAAAAACGAATCGCGAATGGAAGCCGCCATCCACTATTTAAACTGCCCAGATATTAGCACTGCGGCTATTTCCGACCTGCTCAGCTTTGAAAACCCCAGCACGTTTTACCGCTCATTTAAAAAATGGACGGGCTTGCCCCCCGGCGAGTATCGCAAGCAGTTACTCGAGAAAGTGGGCTAATTACTCTTCAATAGCCCCTCGAACTGACTGAATTTGCAAGTGATAGTGGCGCGAATGGCTATTGTTTCAAATAGGTAGATCCACGACTCTAAGCAAACTGAATAAAGCCTAGTAGTCCCCCTTACTTAGCAATAGGCAAATAACGCTTTAAATACTCTTTATCCTAGTCAAATTAACGAGGAAACATCATGGCGCACTACAAAGCCCCACTTCGCGACCTGCAATACGTCCGCAATGAACTATTAGGCATTGACAAATTTTATGCCGAGTCCGAGCGTTGGAACGAAGTAAGCGATGATCTTAGCGTCGCCATTCTTGATGAAGCGGCCAAGTTTAGCGAGAACGTATTAGCACCGCTGAACAGCTCCGGTGATAGCGAAGGCTGCACACTCAACGCTGGCGAAGTTACTACCCCAACCGGCTTTAAAGATGCTTACCAACAATATGTCACCGGCGGCTGGCCTGCCTTAGAAGGCCCCGCTGACTTTGGCGGCCAAGCACTACCGAAATCACTAGCGTTGGCGGTTACCGAAATGATCGGCACTGCCAACTGGTCTTGGAGTATGTATACCGGGCTTTCTCGCGGCGCCTGTCACACTATTAGCGAGCACGGTACAGATCAACAAAAACAACATTACTTACACAAACTAACCGACGGCAGCTGGACCGGCACCATGTGCTTAACAGAGTCGCATTGCGGTAGCGACCTCGGCTTACTGCGCACCAAGGCAGAACTCCATGCAGATGGTAATTACCGTATAACAGGCAGCAAAATATTCATCTCGTCCGGCGAACACGATATGGCAGAAAATATTGTTCATATTGTATTGGCTCGTCTACCGGATGCGCCTAAGGGTACTAAAGGTATTTCTTTGTTTATCGTGCCTAAGTTCACCCTTAACGACGATGGCAGCATCGCCGATCGCAACACACTGAGCTGTGGCTCGCTCGAAGAAAAAATGGGTATCCATGGTAACTCTACTTGTGTAATGAATTTTGATGGCGCCACCGCCTATTTAATCGGCCCCGAAAACCGCGGTCTCAACTGTATGTTTACTTTTATGAACATCGCCCGTATCGGCACCGCTCTGCAAGGTTTAGCCCATGCCGAATTCGCCTACCAAAATTCTTTAAGCTATGCCCAAGAGCGGTTACAACTGCGCGCAGTGTCAGGTGCTGTTGAACCTGAAAAAGCTGCTGATCCGATTATCGTTCACCCCGATGTACGCCGTATGCTGTTAACTCAAAAAGCTTTCGCCGAAGGAAGCCGAATGATGATTTATTACATCGCTCTGCTTTGTGACGCAATGGAGGAAGCAAAAACCGAAGAAGAAAATCAACGCTATGAAGATCTGTTAGCCATGCTGACACCTATCGGCAAAGCATTTATGACTGAAACCGGCTTTGAAGCTGCCAACCTCGGCCTGCAAATCTTCGGCGGCCACGGTTACATCAAAGAATGGGGTATGGAGCAAAACGTACGCGATAGTCGCATCGCGATGCTGTATGAAGGCACCACCGGCATTCAATCCCTCGACCTACTAGGTCGCAAAGTAATGATGAGTGGCGGTAAGTTGCTGCAAGACTTAATCGCGCCTATTGCTGAATTCTGCGATAATAATAAAGACAGGGAGGAGATGGCAGAGTTTATTCAGCCGTTAACAACATTACTCGAAGAGTGGCAAAGCCTCACCGAAACTATCGGTGGCGTTGCGATGAATAACCCCGACGAAATTAACGCCGCCTGTGTTGATTATCTGATGTACTCAGGCTATGTACTGTATGCATTTTTGTTTGCCCGTTCGGCAAAAATATCACAGGTTAAATTAGCCGAAAGTGATAACGAAAAAGAATTCTATCAAGCAAAAGTTTACCTTGCGCAATTCTATTTCCAACGACTGCTACCGCGTACAGCGGGCTTGGCTAAAACCATGACTTCAGGCGTTGGTAACTTATTAAACAAAGACTTTAACCCTTTTTAAGCGAATAGCTGTCGACTAAGTTCTATCTATTTTTCATCACAGGCGGCTATTGCATATGACATATCTCATATGCAATAGCCGCCTGACCTATCAACACAAAAAGCCAGGAGCTATTTGTAATGATCTACCAAGGCCAAGCAATCACTGTCAGCGTCGAACAAGGTATTGCAACCCTCTGTTTTGACCTACAGGGAGAATCGGTTAATAAATTTAACCAACTTACCCTTAACGAACTGCAAGCGGCGGGCAAAGTGCTCAACGATGATAAGTCGATCAAAGGCTTGCTGGTTACCAGTAACAAAGACGTATTTATTGTCGGCGCTGATATCACTGAATTTAGTGAGGTATTCGGCAGCAGCGATGAAGCGACGTTGGCGGAAAGTGCCTATAAGGTTAATACTGAAATATTTAACGTTATCGAAGACCTGCCTTATCCAACCGTTACCGCTATCAACGGCCTTGCGCTTGGTGGTGGTTTAGAAATGTGCTTAACCACCGACTTTAGAGTCATGGCAAGCAACACCAAAATTGGTTTCCCAGAGGTCAGTCTTGGTATTATCCCGGGTTACGGAGGCACCGTACGCGCCCCCCGCTTAATTGGCGGCGACAATGCCGTTGAATGGATCTGTGGCGGCAAACAATACAAAGCCGATGCTGCATTGGCAGTCGGCATGGTCGATGCCGTAGTGGAGCCTGCGTTATTAATGGCAGCCGCTGAAGATTTATTGGCCAAAGCGATTGCCGGCGTGTTTGACATTACATTACGCCGCGAAGAAAAATGCGGCCCGCAATTGCTAGATGATATCGAATTGCTAATGTCATATACCACCGGCAAAGCGTTTATTAGTCAGCAAGCGCCAAAAGGCATGATCGCACCAGTGGTGGCGGCCAAAACAATGGAGAAACATGCCAAGCTCAATCGCGATGATGCTCTCAAAATCGAAAGCCAACAAATTGCTAAATTAGCTAAAGGCGAAGTCGCCGCTAATTTAATTCAGCTCTATTTAGGCGATCAAGCACTGGTAAAAACCGCGAAAAAAATGGCCAAGGGTTCCGCTCCTGTCGCCAAAGCCGCGGTATTAGGCGCTGGCATTATGGGTGGCGGTATCGCTTATCAGTCTGCGTCCACGGGCACAGCTATCATTATGAAAGACATTGCCCAAGCGGGTATTGATGCCGGTATGTCTGAGGCAGGCGGCTTACTGGCCAAGCAAGTAAAACGCGGCCGTTTAAGCCCTGAGGTAATGGCTAGCACCTTAAATAAGATCTCTCCGACGTTAAGCTATGAAGGTATCGACAGTGCTGAACTAGTAGTAGAAGCGGTAGTTGAAAACCCCACTGTTAAAAAAGCTGTGCTTTGTGAAGTCGAATCTTTGGTCAGCGATGACACTATTATCACCTCTAATACATCGACCATACCGATCACTGAATTAGCCTCGGTACTTAAGCGCCCAGTACATCGTATGCCGCTGGTAGAAATTATTCGCGGCGAAAAAACCAGCGAGGCGGCCATTTCACGCACCGTTAGCTATGCGCTAGCGATGGGTAAAAAACCGGTGGTGGTTAATGACTGCCCCGGCTTTTTAGTTAACCGTATTCTGTTTGCCTATTTTGCCGGTTTTGTCAGCTTATTAAAAGAAGGCGCCGACTTTGTTGCCATTGATAAAGCAGCCGAGAAATTCGGCTGGCCAATGGGCCCTGCTTATTTAACCGATGTGGTTGGTATCGACACCGCTGTTCATGCCGGTGGTGTAATGGCCAATGGTTTCCCCGACCGGATGCAACAAGACTTTAAAACAGCGATGGAAGTGTTATTAGAAAACGACCGCCTAGGTGAGAAAAACGCTAAAGGTTTCTACATTTTTGAGGCGGATAAGCGCGGTAAAGTGCGCAAAACCTATGACGAATCTGTGCGCGCCCTACTCGCACCTCATGTCGATGCGCCTAAAGAATTCAGTAACGAAGAAATTATTGATCGCCTGATGATTCCGCTCTGCATGGAATCCATTCGCTGTATTGAAGACAACATTGTCAGTAACGCCAGTGAATTAGATATGGCGTTAATTTACGGTGTCGGCTTTCCACCCTTTAGAGGCGGAGCGATGCGCTTTGTTGAAAATATGGGCTTAGCTACATTTTGCGAAAAAGCCGATAACTACGCGCAGTTGGGTCCGTTATTTCACCCAACCGAAACCTTACGCCAACTGGCCGCCAATAATGGCAGCCTGTTCCAGTAATACGGCCAAACATTCAGGAGAACTACCGTGAGTATATCCACATTAAATCCAAGAGATGCCGTGATTGTTGATTTTGGTCGCACCCCAATGGGCCGGTCCAAAGGCGGCTGCTTTAGAAACACCCGGGCGGAAAATTTATCCGCTGTTCTGATCAATGCACTCTTTGCCCGTAATAACAATATCGACCCCGCTGATGTTGAAGATGTAATCTGGGGCTGTGTTAACCAGACCAAAGAACAGGGCTGGAATATCGCTCGCATGATTA
>JBNMPW010000094.1:0-11766 GCA_051277205.1 Oceanicoccus sp.
TTTACTTGCTAGTTTTCAGCTGTCGTCAATCTTGGTTGATTATTATTAAACACATTGGATGAGATTTCCTGCGCCCCGTAGCTTTTGTCTATCGATTGGCGTTACGTGATTTTCTGTCCGTATCATGAGTTAGCGATGAATACATTCTCATCTCTTGATTAATCCCCGCTTGTTGTTACCCGAGATCCCATGGCGTTATTGAGTAAACAATCACCTTCGCTGCTGTATCTACTGGCGGCCTTTGTTGCGCTTGGCCCCTTAGCAACGGACATGTATTTACCAGCATTGCCTGGTTTGCAGGCCGCGTTTCAAACTGATATTGCGTCAGTGCAATTAACCTTAAGTGCTTATCTTGCAGGTTTTTCTTGTTTTCATCTGGCCTGTGGTCCCTTATCCGACCGCTTTGGTCGCCGTCCGATATTGTTGGTCGGTATGCTTGTTTTTATGTTGGCCAGTATTGCTTGTTCTCTTTCTGAAACGGTGATCTCATTAACGGTGTGGCGTTTTGTGCAAGGTATTGGCGCTTGTGTCGGGCCCACTTTGGCGCGGGCTATGGTGCGTGATTTGTATCCACCCCTGCGAATTTCAAAAGCGCTTGCCAGTATGAATGCGGTTATGGCGTTGGCGCCGATTGTTGCACCTATCCTCGGCGGATGGATGCTGCTGTTATGGCCTTGGCCGAGTATTTTTATTTTTTTGGCGATTTATGCAGGCTTGGCAATTATCCTGTTGCGACTTAAAGTGCCAGAATCCTTAACGAGCAAACAAAGCTTGAGACCGAGTAATATCGTCGCCAATTATTCTTTATTGTTACGTAATCCACGGTTTTTAATATTGGTAATAGCCGCCTCTTGTTTGTATGCAGGGGCGTTTACTTTTGTGGCTGGCTCTAGCTTTATCTTGATTGGGTTTATGGGGGTGGCGAGCGAAGATTTTGGTTACTGGTTTACCTTTATCGTGATGGGCTATTTTTTAGGCAATGTTTTTACTGCTCGTTACGCGCAGGTCTTTCAAGGCTTGCAATTAATGCGTGCAGGCGCTTGGCTGGCGATGATGTCATCATTATTGATGATCTTGTTATATCATTTTCAACTATACCACCCACTAACTTTGGTGCTACCGGTTGCTTTGTTTACCTGTGCAATAGGCATCACTCTGCCGTCGGCGATGGCGGCGGCTTTAGAACCGTTTGCTAATATGGCAGGGACTGCTTCGGCATTAATGGGTTTTGTGCAAATGGGGATGGCTGCAACGGGTGCATTTATTGTCAGTATTGTTGTTACCGGTGAGCCAACGCCGCTGGCCTATACCTTATTCGGTCTTGCCGGTGTTTCTTGCGCTTTATTTTATTGTATACCACCGAAAAGAGAACACTGATTTTTTCAGTGGTTTTTCGATGGTGTTTTTTAGGGTAGAAGCTTTCCGCTTACAAACTTTGATAGATAAAAGATATCCACAAATCTTGCTTGATAAAGCCACCATTCCATTTGTCCCATTGCTTGGTTAAACCCTGTTGTTGTGCTTGCTCTAACGACCTGCCAGCTGTATGCATGGCTTGTACTTCGGCAATAGTGCCATTCAGCATTTGATGAAAACGTGTTAAACCTTTTTTATTGGTTAATGGTCCGTGGCCGGGTATCACCACCGTTTTGTCATCAATATAATCAAGCACGCCACCCACATTATTGGCATAGGCTAAGACATTGCCGCCGCTGGCGAGGTCGACAAAAGGGAACATGGGGTAAAACAAATGATCGCCCATATGCACTACATTGGCTTGTTCAAAAAACACCACTGTGTCGCCATCGGTGTGACCATTGGCTAAATGTTGCAACGTCAGTTTGTCTTTATTGAAATGGATCTGCATGCTATCGGGGTAAGTCAGGCTCGGTAAGGCATGTTTTGGGTAGGCATCGGATTTCATTTTGAAAAGCGCGACTTCCTGCGGTTGGCTGAGACGTGTGCGTACATTTTCATGGGCGACAATGGTCACGCCTTGGCCGAGTGCCTCGTTAGCGCCGGTGTGATCGCCGTGCCAGTGGGTGTTGATGATATATTTCAGAAATTTCTGCTCACCATAACGGTCGAGAGCTGTTTTTAGCACTGGTGCCATGTCGGCGTAGTCATCATCAATAATGAGTAAGCCATCTTCGCCTTGGCTTAACAGCACATTGCCGCCTTTACCTTGTAGCAGGGTCAGTGTTTGGTTGATTGGGGTGGCTTTAAATGCTGCTTGATGTTGATCTGCTGTGACCAACTGTGCGCTCAGTAGCGCTGCCAGCATGGCAAACATAATGGTTAGTGATTTTTTCATGGCTTAGCCTTCCTTTAATTGTTTGATAAAGCTATCAGACTCTTGTATTGCTGTTTCCATAGCGGCGATCAGTTTACCGACATTATTGTTAACCGAGTTGAACTCACCTTTTAAAGAGCTAATGGCACGAGCGTTTAGGTTGTGTTTCAAATACAGAGTGTTGTCGCGCAAGGTATTTAATGCCGGATCGATGGATTTCTCTGCTTTGCGCATGGCGGATAACAGGCTGCTGTAACGGCGTTGAGTGGCTTTCAATTGACGTTCGCTATCGCGTTTGAAATTAGCATTGGTGTATTGGCCTATTTCGTCGTTCCATTCCTCGAATAAAGCATTGGCAACGCTGTCGACCTTATCGATACGGCTGCTTATTTCTTCTGCCGCCTCGACACTGTCCTCATATTCATCGTTGAGTTGCTGATAAACATCTTCCAATTCACCGCCGTCAAAGTTAACTACGGATTTAAATTGCTCCAGCGCGCTTTTAAACTGCTCTTGGCCGTCCTGTTGGGCTTCCTGCGCCTCTTCAATACGGTCGATCAAAATATCACGTTTGTGAAAGCCGATTTCTTCCATGGCATTGTAATAGGTGGTTTCACAGCCGCTAACCAGTAAGGCGGTGAATAAGGTGGCTATTAACAGTTTACTGTTCATTGCAATCTCCATTGGCGCGTCGCGGTTTGTCTAGGCAGGGCTGATTTAAGTCTCATGGTCTGGCATTACTTAGGCAGATCTTGGTTAGTTCGGCCTTAGTTAACCGGACATTGCTTCTTTGATTTTTTTGTCGGTTTTGAATTGGCTAAGTGCATATACGGACCAGATAGCGGCAGGGATCCAGCCGATAAGGCTGAGTTGTAGTAGCAAGCAGATAATGCCGGCAAAAGGGCGACCAATGGTGAAAAATTGTAACCAAGGTAGCAGTAGGGCAAGTAATAGACGCATCGGTAAATCTTCGTTGATTTATTTTGAACTATTGTAAAACGATTAGGGGGGCTAATAGAAGCGCTGTGATGTGCTATTTGCCGAACTAACTTCATTCATTCGGCTAGGCGTTCTCGATAATCAATAATGAGCCTGTAGCACGACGGGGTTCGTCGACGGCCCAGCTTTCTAAGTCGGCATAGAATTCCTCTACGCAGCGTTCCGCCATATTGGTAAAGGGGGCGCGCTGTGGATCAGCAATGATGATTTTGTCGACCCCCGCTTTACAAGCGCGTTTTATCAGTTTAAAAACGGTTTCTCCAAGCTCATCCCAAAAGCAAATGTCGGCACCGATGATTAAATCGTATTCGGCTAGTTGTTTACCGGTAATGGCTTCGAAGTATTGTTGTTTGGTTTTAATCGATACGTCATTGTGCTTAGCATGTAAATGTAAAAAGGGGAATACCGCTCTATCAGCGTCGATAGCGGTGACATCGGCAGCAAATGTCTTGGCGCAATAAATACCGGCGAGTCCCCAGCCGCAACCTAACTCCAGAACTTTACAGTTAGTTTTCATCGGGTTTTGCGCGAGATAATCCATGATGAGATAACTTGATCCCCAAAATTTATTACCGTGAATAGAGGGGTCTTGTTGCTGTTTTTTTAGTTGACGCAGATCTTTGTGGCAAGCTTTTAACAAGCTCACGCCATAGGCTTCGCTGTAATGATTGCTGTTGGCTGCTTGGGTATTGCTGACGGTGTTTGCCTTGGTCATGAAGGTTTCCAGTTTTAATAATACGTAGCATGTTATATAAATTAGTGTGTCAGTATAAGTAGCTATGGAATGATTGACTGTAGTCATCATAAAACAGCGCGTGAGTATTGGCGGTGTTTCTTTTTTACGTCAGCACTACTCTGCTATGATGGCATCAATGATACGACAAATGGATAGTTACTGATGAAATATAATCGCCTCGGACATACTGATATCGACGTTAGCCAAATTTGTTTGGGATCTATGATGTGGGGCTCTCATAACAGCGAAGCTGAAGGTCATCAACAACTGGATTATGCGATGGAGCGCGGCATCAACTTTATTGACACTGCTGAATGCTATGCCATTCCGCCTCATGCTGATACCCAGGGCGCAACAGAAACTATTCTTGGCAATTGGTTAGCGAAACGCGGTGATCGCGATAAATTAATCATTGCCAGCAAGGTGACCGGTCGCAGCCCTTATGATTGGATTCGTGGCCCTGAAACACGCTTGAATCGTCAGCAGATCGTAGCGGCGATAGATACTAGCCTCAATCGTCTGCAGACCGATTACTTGGATCTCTATCAGTTGCATTGGCCTGATCGTAAGATGAATAATTTTGGTCTTGGTAGTCCTAATTATGTTCACTATGAAGAAGAGTCTGTGCCAATTGAGGAGACATTATCTGCATTAGCTGATTTAGTGACGGCTGGAAAAATCCGCGCGGTCGGCATATCTAACGAAACCCCATGGGGCTTGTCGCGATTTTTGCAGTGTGCTGAGAATTTGAAATTGCCTCGAGTGGTATCAGTACAAAATGCTTATAACTTGCTGAATCGCAGTTATGAGTTAGGCCTGTCTGAATTCTATTTCCAAGAAGGTGTTGGCTTGTTAGCCTATTCACCGCTGGGGCAGGGCGCTATAACAGGTAAGTATCTCGATGGCGCGCGACCAAAGGGCAGTCGCTTGGAGTTATTTGGACGTTTTAGCCGTTACGAAACCCCCCCCAGTCAGCAGGCTATTAAGCACTATGTTGAGCTGGCTAAAGAGCATGGCCTAGATATCGCAAAAATGGCGCTGGCTTTTGTCAATCAACAAGCGTTTGTCACCTCGAATATCATCGGTGCAACTAGCATGGCGCAGTTAACAGCGAATATTGACAGTGTCGATATACAGTTGAGTGATGAACTTTTGCAGGCTATTGATAAGATTCATTTGCAATCGCCTAACCCCTGTCCTTGATCAGCCATAAGTTTTCGATATGTTTACTGTTAATCGAGCCGCTACGGCAATACTTAACAGCTAATGACAACATTGTAATGCAATAGTGGAGGTAGTGAATGGCGCGTATTGATATTAAACACCCCTTTACGGTTCCGGCTGAGCAATTGCGAGAGCAATTAGCAGAAATGATTGATGAGTTAGCCCATAAATACAGTTTAAATTATCGTTGGGATACGCAAGATTGTTTATCTTTTAGCCGCAGTGGTAGCAAAGGGCAGATAAATATTGAGGGTCAGCAGCTGAGTTTTTCGATGTCGATGGGACTGATGATGTCGACTTTTAAATCGGTGATTGAAAAGGACGTCCGCAAGTACTTAGTTGAGAATGTTGCTTAACAAAACTATAGCCAGGTAAAAGACCTCTCCAAATAAATTTTTTCGGCTTCAGATTGCTATGATATAGCCCAGCAGTATTGGGTGGTCTTTTAGAAACGACTGCAGCCCTAGTCACTAAAGAGCTGCAGTTAAGAGTACTAAAGGCTGTTCGTTTTTTGTTTAAAAATTTCGCTAAAGGCAAGGATACGTTTAGCATTAGCTCCCATGTCACCCTTGCCAACACGAGATACTGAGCGTAAATCGATTTGGCTGCCGCTGTCATCTGCTTTCACTCGGATCACAATGTCATCTTTAAAGCCAAACCAGAAAGTGGTTTCTACAGCCTCAATACGGCCTTCAGGGGCGGACAGTGCATAAATATCCCAGCCCAGCTCGGTAGCTACTTTTTCGGCTTGTTGCAGTGCTTGTTCGACGCTTAAGGTTGAGTTTATCGAGCTGACAGTAGGGAAGGCCTCGCTTTGTATGGCAGCAACTTCGGCGGTGTATTCGAGTGGGTTACTGTCGCTGCCTCTTTGTTCAACGGCGGCGACAAATTGAGGTGGTGTGTCGAGGTCAGTACTGATGTTGTGAATACCGGCGCGGGCGCCATCGCCGCCTCGCATTATACTGGCGATAATCACCAATGGCGGCAGTGCATAGAGGCTGGCGAGGCGAAGTGCCGATTTGGTGTCGGCGTTGGGTTTGCGCAATAGCCAGATGGCATTAATAATTTGAATGATGAGGCTGCCCAGCAGAGACACTACCATTATCAGCATACCGGCGGTGAAAGGCCATAAGCCGAAGCGGCTGCCTAATGCCGACACCGGCAGCAGTATTAAGAGTAAGAGGGCAAGGTTGCGAATGCGTTTAGCGCCTGCTGACGCCGCTGTGGTTTCGTGTTGTTCCGACATAATAGCTCCTGAAATGTATCGCCGATTTTTTTAATAATAAGTCGACGTTACTGCAAGGCTAACTACGGTTCAAGCCTTTTGCGGTTTAAACAGAATTTAATCGCTACGCTCTGGCTCGCTGGTGTTTGAAGTACTTCAATGGGTCCAACATGGAGGTAAGTTCACTTGACCCTGTTGCCTTTGGCATTCATTTTAAGGGAATCTGTGATTAAAGAGGTGAACGTTCATATGGCATTTTACGGCAAGATAGCGCTGGTAACAGGCGGTGCCAGTGGCATGGGACGTTTGGCGGCTCTGCGATTGGCAAAACAGGGCGCCAAAGTAGTGATTGTCGATCTCAATGAGGAAGGCTTGGCTGAGACGGCTAAGCAATCTGATAATATTACTCCGATGAAATGTGACGTCAGTGATCTGCCTGCGGTTGCGGCGATGGTGGCTGAGGTTGAATTTAGCGTCGGCGCCATTGACCGGTTATGTCATTGTGCGGGAATTATGCCCGGGCAGTCATTAAAAGAGATGTCGGCGGAAAGAATTAATCATCTGATGATGGTGAATTACTGTGGCACGGTGAATGTCGTCAAAACGTTGATGCCATTGATGGAGCAGCGTGGCAGCGGTGATATTATTATGTTTGGTTCGATGGTGGGTGATGTGTTGATCCATCATTTGGGGGCCTATTGTGCCACCAAGTCTGCAACTAACAGTTTTGCTGAAGTGCTGATCCATGAAAACCCAGATAGCCCCTTACGAATGTTGTTAGTTTGTCCGCCGCAGGTCGATACGCCGCTACTTAAACAGGCGATGGTTGAGGGCGGCCCGGCCAGTATGAAAGATCCTAAAAATAAAGACCGGCTAGCTCGTCCGGAGGCGATCATTGATGCCATGGAGGCAGCTATAGAAAAAGGAAAATGGGTGGTGCGACCAGAAGGCGCTGCTTTTTTGGTGCTCTGGCGACGACTATTCCCCGCTTTATTGTGGAAATTGATGGCAAAAGCCAACCAACAATGAGGTTGGTAATAGCGCTACCTTGCTATTGTTATTACTCAGTTTATCCGCGCTGTGCATCCGCCCCTATGATCGGTTAAAATAGGTGCCTACATATTGTGTATTGAGAGGAAATCTCCGCTATGGCTGAAGCCATTATGTACCATGAAGCTGCAGATCAGCAGTTGGTTCGCGACCATTTAAGCCGTATTAATAAGCCTGCTCCTTTATCCGGTCAGCAACAATCCGACTTGATTGACCGTATTAAAGCGCTGCTAATACGCGAAAATGCGGTATTGGTCGCCCATTATTACACTGACCCGATTATTCAGCAGTTGGCTGAAGAAACCGGCGGCTGTGTGTCTGACTCCTTAGAAATGGCTCGCTTTGGACGCGACAACTCTGCCTCTACTTTAGTAGTTGCCGGGGTTAAGTTTATGGGAGAGACTGCAAAAATTTTATCGCCGGAAAAGCGTGTTTTGATGCCTACTTTAGAGGCAACCTGTTCTTTAGATATTGGTTGCCCAGCTGATGAGTTCTCGGCGTTTTGTGATCAACACCCTGATCGCACGGTAGTGGTTTATGCCAATACCTCAGCGGCGGTTAAAGCGCGCGCCGATTGGGTGGTCACCTCCAGTATTGCCTTGAAAGTGGTCGAGCATTTGGATGCCCAAGGTGAAAAAATCCTATGGGCACCGGACAAGCACTTGGGTAGTTATGTTCAGCGTGAAACCGGTGCCGATGTATTGATGTGGGACGGTGCTTGTATCGTGCATGAAGAATTTAAAGCCAAAGGTTTATTGGATTTAAAAGCTATTTATCCGCAAGCGGCAGTTCTGGTTCATCCTGAATCACCGCAACCTGTGGTCGAGTTGGCCGATTATGTGGGCTCTACCTCGCAGATTATCAACGCCGCCAAAACCATGCCTAACAAGCAGTTTATCGTCGCCACTGATCAGGGCATTTTTTATAAAATGCAGCAACAAGTACCCGATAAAGAATTACTGGTGGCACCTACTGCTGGCAGTGGTGCTAATTGCCGTAGTTGCGCGAATTGCCCGTGGATGGCAATGAATGGACTGGAAAATATGCTAGCGGCGTTAGAGCAGGGCAGTGACGAAATAAA
This sequence comes from Oceanicoccus sp., assembly GCA_051277205.1. GTDB lineage: Bacteria > Pseudomonadota > Gammaproteobacteria > Pseudomonadales > Dasaniaceae > Oceanicoccus. The sequence goes on from JBNMPW010000094.1 coordinate 8,609, forward strand.
GGTCGATGTGGTTTTGGGTGAGCAGGCTATGCGACCTTTAAACAGGATGCTGAATTTCTCGGTGCCGACCTAAGTTTTAAAAAACTGCCAGCTAGAGGTTTTTCATTTGCGCTTCGAGTTGTTTGATCTGTACGATGCGAGTTTGAATGCGAGCGGTAGTTAAGTGGTCTTGTTTCACGAGCGGTAGTGCATAACTGAGTTGCTTAGCCGCCAGGTTAAGCGCGCCATTGAGAACAAAGTATTCAGCTCTCGCCTGATGCACGCCGACTATATTGCCTGCCAGCCCCTGGGTTTCTGCCAGCAAATACCAAACCGAAGGATTGTTTGGCCTGCGGATGCTATGGGCTTTTAATATTTCTTCCGCGCGATGAGGTTGGTTGGCTTGCAGTAATGCTTTCGCTAGAGTCATTGTAATTGGGTGGTTACCCGGTGTCAGCCCGAGTAATTTCTCGCACAGTTCAATGGCCTTAACTATTTCGCCGTCGGCCATATATAGCTCAACCTGAGCGATTGAATAACTAATCTCGTTAGGCTTAGTCTCTAATAAAGTGTCCAACCGCTGCTGAGCTTCTTCAAATTCGCCGCTGCCGATAAGGGCTAAGGTGAGGCCGTATTGGTCGGCATCTGGGTGGCCGCTGCCATCCTCGAGGCGACTGCGAAAACGTTTTACAGCGGCTTTGCTGTTGTCGATAAAGCTCAGTTCAACCCGCGAGCGCATTAACTGATAATGCGCATTGTCGGTATACATTTGGCGTGGGTATTGGCGCGAGCGGTTACGAGCATCAGTGATCCGGCTTTCGGTAACTGGGTGGGTTAGTAGAAACTCCGGTGGCCGATTACCTGCGTAGCGCGAGGTTTGTTGCATAATCTCAAACATGCCTGCGGCCGCACTCGGGTCCATCTCGGCTCGGGCCATAGTCTGCATGCCGGCGCGATCAGCTTCGGTTTCATGCAGGCGGCTATAACGTAATTGGCTTTGTAAACTGGCTGCTTGAGTGGCGGCTATAACGGCCATACCGCTGTCGCCACCAGCCGTTGCGGCTATAATAATACCGGCTAACAAGCCTGCCATATTAGGGATGGCATTGCGTTGCTGGGCCTCAACACTACGGGCAAAATGGCGTTGACTTAAATGCGCCAGTTCGTGAGATAGCACGGAGGCAAATTGAGCTTCCGTCTGGGCCTGGAGCATTAAGCCGTTATGGATGCCAACCACGCCACCGGGGACGGCAAAAGCATTGATGGCTCGGTTATTAACCACGATAATTTCCAATCGACGGTCTTTTAATTCGCTAGAAGTAGCCAGTTTATAGGCCAGTTCTTCAACATAATCTTGCAGTAAAGGGTCATCGACGGTTTGTATTTGGCTGCGAAATGCCATTAACCAAGCTCGGCCCAATTCATACTCTTTTTGTAGCGAAATGGTGCCCGAGGTGGCGTCACCCAATTCGGGCAGCTCAATGTTGTCACTGGCAGGTGTCGGTATGTAGGGCGCCGCCTGCGATGTGATTGAAAGACAGTTAACCAGTATCACTAAACAGGCAGCCAATAGCGCCTTGTTAAAGGCGCGTATATTTATAAATTGCTGGTTAATAAATAACACAGTGGTTTCCGGTGTGGAGGATCTTTTGCATTGTGGACTTTGCAAAGGACTTTACCGCTTTATTGCAGTTTTGGCCATTTTCTTGCTCACCGCTTGATATTAAGAGTGTACCTGAGCTAAATAATTCCAATAGCAGATATGTGATTGAATGCCTTGGGTCTATTCAGTCATGGAGCTATAATGGTTACTGATCTAAGCACTACTAATGGGGGGGTGATGACAGTAACGATGATTGAACTGGATGTCCGTGGCCTGGCTTGTCCGATGCCCCTATTAAAGGCAAAGCAGGCGTTGAACAAAATGAGCAGTGGTGAGCAGTTGTCGGTGTTAGCAACTGATCAGGGCTCTTGGCGCGACTTTGACGTGTTTGCTCAACAAGCAGGTCATCAGTTATTGGATCGACAGCAGCAAGATGGTATTTACTGTTACTTGCTGCAGAAGAAATAGCCGCGTCGATTAACGACGAAGCGTCCTAACGGAATTACTATGGTTAATGTGTTTAGAAAGTGGTTGGATCAGATCTTCAAAGAAGAAGAGTCTATCGTCCTTTTATTATTGATAGCCATTGCTTTGCTGTTATTGATGACCATGGGTAATGTATTAGCCCCCATCATCACCAGTATTATTTTAGCCTTTATGATGCAAGGCATGATCGCTCAGCTGACGGTGAGGAATGTGCCTCAGTGGTTGGCCGTCAGTCTTTCGTTTTTGGTGTTTGTAGGCTCTTTTTTATTGGTCTTGTTGGTGGTGCTGCCGCTGACATGGAACCAGCTAGGTAATTTGTTTAATGAGCTACCAGGCATGCTGTCTAAATGGCAGCAACTCATGCTAGTTCTTCCAGAGAAATACCCAGCGCTTTTTAGCGAAGAGCAAATTCAAGAAATGATCGTGTTAGCCCGCTCGGAGTTAGGGCAGCTAGGTCAGCTGGCAGTAACTTTTTCTATTTCTACCATTCCCAACTTAGTTGGTCTGTTAATCTACTTGGTTTTAGTGCCGATTCTAGTGTTTTTCTTTTTGAAAGATAAGCAGATATTGTTATCTTGGCTTGGTAGTTTTCTGCCCTCTGAACGGCCAATGTTACAAGCTATTTGGCATGAAATGAACGATCAGGTGGCAAATTATGTACGCGGTAAAGCGATAGAAATCGTGATTGTTGGGGTGGTTAGTTATCTCGCTTTTGTAATGCTGGGACTCAATTATGCGGCTTTAATGGCATTGTTAGTTGGCTTTTCTGTGGTGATTCCTTTTATTGGCGCAGCAGCTGTGACAATTCCAATTGCCATGATTGGTTATTTCCAATGGGGTTTTGAATCTGAATTTTACACTCTGATTTTTGTCTATGGCTTTATACAGGCGTTGGACGGTAATGTGTTGGTGCCGTTGTTGTTTTCTGAGGCAGTTAATTTACACCCAGTGGCTATTATTTTAGCGGTTTTAGTTTTTGGCGGTTTTTGGGGTTTGTGGGGAGTGTTTTTTGCTATTCCTCTCGCGACGTTGATAAAAGCGGTGATCAGTGCCTGGCCAATGACCAACCATTTGTCTGAGATTCAATCAT
>JBNMPW010000095.1:0-11734 GCA_051277205.1 Oceanicoccus sp.
CGCCATTTGATAGATACCCGAGTCGTACCAAAGGGTCAGTAATTTATCCACGTTACTGCTCCCGTTAGGCTATCGTTATCAGCACATCACCAACGGCAACTGAATCACCCTCACTGACACTGACTGAACCGACAACACCAGAACTGGGAGCGCGAACTTCGGTTTCCATTTTCATGGCTTCAAGAATAACAATCACATCACCTTGTTGCACAGGCTCACCGGCCGATACATTGACCTTAAAGATGTTGCCCGCTAATGGCGCCTTCATTGGCTCTCCAGCACCTATTGATGCTGCTGCCACTGGCGCTGCACTAGATGCTGCCGCTACTGGTGCGATATTAGAAATATCGCCACCTTCGGCTACTTGCACCACATAGCTCTGGCCACCGACCGCTACCGTATAAACCTCTGCTTCACCGGATGCGGGCGTTACAGCCGCTACCGGCGCAACTTCTTCACCGGTAGGTACCGGCTCAAATGCATCAGGGTTATTTCGATTTTTGAGGAATTTAAGCCCAATTTCTGGGAATAAAGCGTAGGTCAGCACGTCATCAACCTGCAGATCGCCCGCCGCCAACTCGATACCTTTCTCTTTGGCAATGCTTTGTAATTCAGCGCTTAAACGTTCAATTTCTGGCTTTAACAAATCCGCTGGTCGACAAGTGATGGCATCAGCGCCATCCAATACTTTAGCTTGTAGCTCTTTATTGACGGGCGCAGGTGTCGCACCATACTCACCCTTCAACACACCCGCGGTTTCTTTGGAGATTGACTTATAACGCTCACCAAAGATCACATTCATCACGGCTTGGGTACCGACAATCTGCGAGGTCGGTGTTACCAGCGGAATAAAGCCTAGGTCTTCACGTACCTTAGGAATCTCTACTAATACTTCGTCGAGCCTGTCGGCCGCACCTTGGTCACGCAGTTGGCTTTCCATATTGGTCAACATGCCACCGGGTACTTGCGCTACCAAAATACGCGAATCAACACCCCGCAATGAGCCTTCGAACTTGGCGTATTTCTTCCGCACAACACGAAAATAAGCCGCTATTTCTTCCAGTTTTTCAATATTTAAACCGGTGTCACGGTCGGTATCTTGCAACATTGCTACAACCGCTTCGGTGGGCGAATGACCATAGGTCATACTCATTGAAGAAATAGAGGTATCGACATTATCAATGCCTGCCTCAATGGCTTTTAAGGCAGTGGCGGTCGACATGCCGGTGGTAGCGTGACAATGCATATGAATAGGGATGGACAATTCTTTCTTAAGGCGGCTGACTAACTCAAAGGCAACATAGGGCTTTAACAAACCGGCCATATCTTTTATCGCAATAGAGTCTGCGCCCATTGCTTCAATCTGCTTGGCGAGATTAACCCATAAATCTATATTGTGTACTGGGCTCAATGTATAAGAGATAGTGCCCTGAGCATGTTTACCCACTTTGCGTACAGCCTTAATGGCGGTTTCTAAATTGCGCGGATCGTTCATAGCATCAAACACGCGAAACACATCAATACCGTTGACCGCGGCGCGCTCAACAAATCGCTCGACAACATCATCGGCGTAATGCCGGTAGCCCAAAATATTCTGGCCCCGAAACAGCATTTGCTGCGGCGTATTGGGCATCGCTTTTTTAAGTTCGCGGAGTCGTTCCCAAGGATCTTCGCCCAAGTATCGAATACATGAGTCGAACGTTGCGCCGCCCCAAGACTCCAATGACCAGAAGCCAATTTGATCGAGTTTTTCTGCGATCGGCAGCATATCGTCCAAACGCATACGGGTAGCAAACAGAGATTGGTGTGCATCGCGCAACACCACGTCAGTGATGCCTAAAGGCTTTTTATTCTCACTCATGGGATTATCCAGGACCTATAAAGAGTTAACTGTTGTGTGTTAAACATCGTTTAATCAAGCCGTTAGCCCGATCTTGCTATCACTCATTGCTTGTGGCGTGAGCGATATTTATGAATAGCGGCAGTAATCACTGCGACTAGTTGCGGCTCGTTAGCATTATTTGGCGCAGCGATAGGTCTAGCGTTGCCTACAATCGCAGGCTCAGGCTTGGCGAAACGCGCTATAAGCGCCGACATTGCAGTGGTAGCAACCACCAACACGGCCAGAAAAACAAACACGGTGCCCATGCCATATAGCATCAGCTCAACACCCTGCTGCATCAGGTTATCTTGCATTGTTCAGCTCACAGTAGAATTTTAATGAATGGCGACGGATAAATGTAGATACATGTGATAAACATTAACTATTGACGCCAAAGGGAGCCGCTAATTTACAGACATTCCTATGCTTTGGCAATATTTAAGCCCCTCTGAAAAAAAACTAATAAAACTACAAAGCCTTATTAATCAGCATGTTATAGAAGTCTATCTTTTCAATAGCCGATTGTCTTTTATGCCTATCGTTTAGCTACAGGCCAGCAATACCCTGACCGATAACAACCTCTCAAGAATGTAGTAAATTTACCAAGCAAGCCTTGCCACAGACACGTATAATATTGCCGCCGAAAACAGTGAAGAATATCTGAAATAATTATGCGAATAATGCTGGCTCCGATGGAAGGAGTTGTCGACTACACTATGCGCGCCACCCTCAGTAAAATTGGCGGGCTGGATCGCTGTGTGACGGAGTTTGTCCGCATCACCAGCGCCCGCCTGCCGCCTAAAGTGTTTTATCGCTATTGCCCCGAGTTACACAATAACGGCCTAACGCCGAGCGGAACTCCGGTATATATTCAATTACTGGGCGGCCAGCCAGAGCCGATGGCACTGAACGCCCAAACTGCAGCTAGCTTAGGCGCCCCCGGTATCGACATTAATTTCGGCTGCCCGGCGAAACAGGTTAATCGCAGCGATGGTGGGTCGGTGCTACTGAAAGAACCTGACCGAATCTTCAATATTGTGAGTGCTGTTCGCAAGGCGGTGCCAATAGCAACGCCGGTAACAGTAAAAATTCGACTGGGTTTTGAAGACCGCAGCTTACTTGAGGATGTCTGCCAAGCGATTTTTAGCGCGCAGGCCACCGAACTGACAATTCATGCACGTACCAAACTCGACGGCTACAAGCCACCCGCATACTGGGAGGCGATTGCTGATATCAAACACCACAGCCCGATCCCCATTATTGCCAACGGTGAAATTTGGAACTTACAAGATTACCAACGCTGCATTGCCGCCAGCGGCTGCGAGGATGTGATGCTGGGCAGAGGTATTTTGTCCTGTCCAGATTTAGCTCGCCAGATTCATCAACAGCAACAGGGTAAAACGGCGACAGTAATGCAATGGCAAGAGGTGCTGCTGATGTTGGAGCAGTTCTGTCGTGTGACAGAAGATGCCTATGAGCCCAAATATGTCGGCAGCCGGGTTAAGCAATGGCTGGGGTATTTGCGCCAACACTATCTGCCAGCGGCGCTATTATTCGAACAGGTTAAACGCTTAAAACAACCCAAGGATATTAGTGACGCTATCGTTATGCACCGGCAAGACTATCTCAGCGGTGCAGCAGCCTAAGCGTCTAAGCGCTTATTTAGAAGAGTCGATTAAGCCCGGCTTTTGATCCGCCAATGAATGCCCCATCCCTTTACCCAAAAAATCACTCTCACTGGCAGCTCTCGACGGTGGCGGCTCATTGCTGCCATTATGATCGTTAGCCTTAAAAAAACCACGAACTTTAGCCACCATGGCTTTCAGCAGCCGCCAGATTTTCGGCAGCAGCCAAATCACCATAATGATAAACAGCACAACAAAGACTAAGAATATGGCGGGGTGATATAAAGCTGTCCACAAGCCACCCAGCACCAACAAGTCTTCACTTATGGATGCCACCCAATTACTAAAAGGTTCCGGCGAGGTGTTGATTAATAAACGAGAGCTAGCCTTGGTAGCGTGACTGGCAGCGGCCATACCACCCCCCATCAAGCCTGCCGCTATTTCCAGCGCTGGCGTGACGTCACCTACCGCACCGGCAGCCAACAGAGCGCCGGCGGGTATCCGAATAAAAGTATGGATGGCGTCCCAACCACTATCGACTCCCGGGGTTTTATCGGCAAAAAATTCCACCGCATACATTAGGCCAGCAGCGCCAATGACCATCGGATCTTGCAATATTAATAACTCAGCGGGCAATTCGATATTGCCGGTACTACCACCAATACCCAGCACTAATAGCACCGCATACAGATTAATACCGCTGGCCCATGAAGCGCCTATGGTGAGTGCCAATGTTGCCATTAAAGCTTCATAATTTTCCATTACTTACCCCTCAAGAGGTTAAACCTACTTGGTATCGTTGGCTTATCATACCCGTCATTAACTGAATGTTAACTGAATACTTACCGTTAGCCGCTTAAGCCTCAGAAATTAACAATCTTTAGACATAATTCTTAAATAAATAACACTAATGTGAACCTAAAACCGTCATCAGGCTCAAAGGCTGTAATAATGCAGCTTCAGTAAAACAGTTCACACCGTAGAAAACACATTCACCAGAGGGCTCAATCCATGCCATCAATAAAATCGCCGCTACTTCTAGCAGGTCTCGCCATTGTCATCATCGTGATCACCGGTTGTACTACCAACCCTTATACCGGTGAAAAACAAGCCAGCAAAGCGGCCGTCTATGGCGCCGGCGCTGCGGTTATCTGCGGTATTATCGGCTCTCGCGACTCCAGCAAAAATGCCCGTAATGCGGCATTAGGCTGCGGCGCTATTGGTGCAGGTATCGGCGCTTATATGGATGTCCAAGAAAGCAAATTACGCGAGCAACTGGCCGGAACCGGAGTTAGCATACGCCGCGAAGGCGAAAACATTCGTTTAATTATGCCTGGTAGTATTACTTTCGAAACCGACAAACACGCACTGCGTCAAAGCTTCTCACCCGTATTGGAGTCTGTCGGCTTAGTGCTGGCCAAATATGCTGACACCACTCTGCGAGTAACCGGTCACACAGACAGTACCGGTGGTGAACAATACAATCAGGAATTGTCTGAACTGCGTGCGCAAAGTGTGGCCGCCAACTTACAAACCCACGGCGTCATGAGAGAACGTTTATATGCGGAAGGTGCCGGTGAAAATCAACCATCAGCTGATAACAAAACAGCAGAAGGTCGCGCTAGCAATCGTCGGGTCGAACTGTATATCTTGCCCAAAGCGCAATAACATCAGCCTCAACAAAAACAGGCGCGTTACTTAATCGCACGCATTCAAGGCAGCGTATTGAATAAACTGATATTCAGCGCTGCCGAGCTTTCCTGCTTTGATAACTCGTTAGCACCACATTTAACCGCCAATGCCATTCGCTGGTATTTAGCGGGACTAAACAAACGAAACTGCCAAGCGGCGTCATTATCCTGTAATTTTTTCGCGGTCTGAATGGCTATCTGCCGCCGGTCAAAACGAAAACCAAAATTATCCAGCCCGAGACTAATACCCTCGCCTCGCGCTTTCATATAGGCTTCTTTTAGCGTCCAGTAATCAAAAAAACGATCCAGCTGCTGGTCTAATGGCAACACAGATAAATCGCTCAACTCCGATTCTGAAAAATAACGATCGGCGATCGCCAAGACATCATTTTTACGCCCAATATATTCAACATCCACCCCCACCGGATAAACCCGACTCACCGCACAAACAATGCACTGGCTAGTGTGGCTAACATTAAACCGCAGCTTCACACCGGCATTAGCGATCTCAGGTTTACCGTGATCTCCCTTGGTGAATTGCCATTGCGTTGGCGATATATCGGCATAACGGGATAAGGTGTTGCGAACTAAAGCGCGTGTTGTGGCATCACTGAACTGGCCGGCGGCAAATTTAAAACGCTGATTGCGCTGAAGCTCTTGCGGCGACATAAGTTGATGGTAGGTCGAGAGTTTATCGGCAGGAACATGGGCGAGGTCGACCACCCATAAATGGATATCATTAACGTCTAACTGCATCTTTAAACAATAGCCATGACGGTTAGTGCAATGCCGAAGCAGCTTCGCGCTCGATCATTAATATCTCTTCACTGATATTAATCACAGCTTCCGGCGACTCTTCTTGCGCACTGCCATCATGCTCAAAACGTACACCAAAGCGAAAGCCATTTTCGGTCACTCGGCGATTACACACGAGGCCATTGACCTCGGCCAAGGTGGCATCATCCGTGCGGATCACCATCGACAAAATATCACCAACAGCAAAATTTATATCGGTCTCCAAGCCAATACCAAAGCGGTTAAAATCCACGGTATTGATCAGCGCCATTTCCCAATCGCTATTAGGTGTGCGCAAAGATTTAACTAACACCCGCAAATGGTTGGCAGGATAACGGCCGTATTGCCGGCGCTCATCATAGGTATGTGTCATTATTTTCCATCGAGCATTTTTAAGCACTGTAACATAAAACTTCAGCGTAGTGCCCGCCAGTTAACTTGACCAAACTTTACATAGCTAACCTTGCATGACTCAAGAGCTGCACTTACCATGTTTGTCTATTGCCAAACACCCAATCGCATTGCCGCTTCTGGGCCTAACAATAAATTCTACTAAGGTAATATTATGTCTGACACTATAGAAAAATACGTCCCCGAACACTCACTGGCCTATAAGCTCTGCTGGGATTCCATCGACTATATTGTTGAACGCTTCAATATGAAGGAGCTGTTAGGTGAAGATGGCGGTGCTTATCATCCGATTATGTTTGCCCGCGGCGGTAAAGAAGTTGGCGAGCAACGGATTTGGATGGGACAAAATGGCGTTTTCAAACTGGTTTATGTCGGCCTAGTTGCTAACCCTCCCGGCGTTGACTCACATATGATGTTTGCCTTTACTGACAAAGATAACCCCGCGCCCCACTACACTGTAGACTCGGTCCATCTGGCACATATGGGCCACTACGCTTATCACTGTGAAGTAATGCCTGGCGTCGATATTGCTGCCAACCTTAATTATGTAAACCATGTTTATGAGCCGTTAACAACGATCAATAAGGATCTCTATGAAACCGAAGGTTTTGTAAAATCTAAAGAGCTCGGATTGCGTCAGTGGGCCTTTATGTCACCATGGATGTTAGCTGGTCGCGCACCTGATGCCGAAGGCTTCTCTAAGCTATTCGACACCATACCTCAGTATCGGGAGCACTGGGCCAATCTGATTGAGCAAGGTATTCCCGAAGATTGTCTTGACGGTGTAGATATGTCAAAAGTGGCAGACCGCGATGCCCGTAACCGTTTTGCAGCCTTTAACCGCGATGTTGACCCGGTCTATAACCAATTACTGCCATTAATGGGCCAGCACGAAGGTGATCGTCAGATTCGCGTTCTGAGCTGTGTTGATGGTATTGAATACAGCGGGGATTATGCGTTCTGAATTTGACGCTTGTTTGGCTAAAGCCAGAGCTCTTGCTCTGGCTTTTTGGTATGTGCTGCGGTGTGTTTTATCAGGAGATTGTTGTTAACTGCCCGCCGCACTCGCCAGCGTTACTCCTCATCGGTTGAAGGACCACGCCCTTTGAGGAAAAACCTGTTCTAGGTTGGTTTAATTGCACACATTAATTTGAGATTTTTCGTACTCGTTAGGACTTATGTAGCCTAATGTTGAGTGCAGTCTAGCTCCATTATAATGGCGGATATATTCGTTAACGTCATTGATAATACCTCCGCGTGTTAGATGAATAACATTGGCAAGCCATTCATATTTCAAGCTACCAAAGAATCGATCATCAACGGCATGCTCGCAACAGTTGCCCTTGCCGCTGATGGAACTGCGCATGCCATATTTAGACAGTCGTTTGCGATAGGCTCTGCTAGTGTATTGAGAGCCACGAGCGCTATGATGCATTAAGCCTAATGGCGGCTTACGCAATGTATAAGCTTGTTGTAACGCACGTAGAATCAGTACGGTTGTCATGCGTTTATCCATTGTCCAGCCAACAATCTTACATGAGTGTAAATCCATCAACCTAGTACATCTCACTCAAAGCAGCATACCGATCTATGTACATTAACAACCAGAATAATTTTTCAATAATGTCAGCACGGGTTCATAACACCCCGCGCCTTCGATATGGGAAAGCTGCCCGATAAATAAAGAAGTATATCCGTCGAAATACCGAGCCCGATTATAAATTTATAATCTTCCTTGCTGCTCGCGCACCCGTTTCCATCGCCCCATCTGTCGTTCCAGGGTAATCGATACTGGTCGCCTCACCGGCAAAGAACAGGCGATCATCAACCGATTTTCGAAGTTTACGGCGGGTAGACTCAACGTTTCCACCGGCGGCCAAAAAGCTATAGGAACCCTTGGAAAAACGATCTGAATTCCAGCGTGTTTGAATCACCTTCGTCGGTTCCGGGATACCTGGGCCATACATTGCACGCAACACTGTCATTGCCTCCGCCGTTATTTCTTGGTCAGTCATCGACTCCATTTCAGCCGCGCGCGCGCCGCCATTAAAGCCCAACAACACCTTGTTTACTTCAAGATCATCAAAGGAGTACCACTCGGTGAAAACATCTTTCGGGTCGCTCACATAACCGATCATCAGTACATCGGTATCCCAAAAAGCATAAGGGAAGATCATCCAAGTTTTATTGAGGGTACCCGAACCCAGTTCCGCAATGGCATTGAACTTGCTACTTGGCAGGGCTGGCGAGAACGTAATATCACCAGCTTTTAGTACACCAAGAGGTACAGTAATCACCGCCCTATCACCTTTGTAACTTCCTCTTGAGGTTTTAATAGTTACGCCCCGCTTGCCATAAATTACCTTTGTTACCACAGCGTTTAACTTAATGTTTAAACCCTGTGCTAAATAATCGACAATTTGGCTGTGACCTTCGGGAATGATTACGTCACCACCGGACGAATCCTCGCCTTCCCAGCATTGTTGCGCTGACATCTGGGTTACATCGCCTGCATACTCATGTTCAAGAAAGGTGTTGGTTAAATAATCAAACTCTCGCCGGTTATCAACAATCCGGTCAAAGTCGCCATCGTCAAACATGTCTTCGAGCATTGTTTCCATCGAGGTGTCAGTCCCGTTATTGGCATGTCGGCGACATTTTTTAATAATAAGCTTAACAAAACTCTCATCCTGAGCCGCGGAAATCACATTTGGAGAGCCATCAAAGTCATAGTTTTTATACAGTTCATAGTCGGTAATCTCGCTCACAGCCACCCCAGCTTCGACGGCCGTGTGATACATGACGTTATCCTCAATACCATGGATCCAGCTGGCTCCCATATCCAAATTAATACCTGAAACATTGTCGGTATAAGTACGACCACCCAAACGATTGCGCGCTTCGAGTACCACCACCTCATAGCCTGCGGCCTTTAAGTCTCTGGCCGCTGTCAACCCTGCCATGCCAGCACCTACCACCAGCACGCGCTCGTTTGCTTGTAATGTCAACGTCGACAGCACCAAAGTAAAGGCAACGGTGCATTGTATTATTAGCTTCATGATCTATCACCTCTGTATTGTAATTTTAAATACTTTTTAGTGGCTTCCAAGCCATATCCCTATCTGTTTACATTAACAACCAGAGCAAGGTTTTCAATGTAGCCTGAAGCATACCCACCCCACTCTTAACGCTATATTACGCTGTTACTCCGCAGCTATACTTTCATTTTCCTGTAGGTAAATGCTTGGTAGTCACGAATTAATCCACTCTTCGAAAACCTGAGGGCAACTGGACTTCTATTAGATAAAATTAACATACCTAATCGCGTACCAACCTCCTCCCCTATAGGTTGATTATTGGCCTGTACAGTAAAGATATAATGGTGGTTTTTTAGCGAAATTAGCACCAGAAATCAATAGGTTTAGCCTATTTCACTGCTTCACGAAAAGCAGAGAGTCAAGTAAATAGCAGGTCGCCTCAGTTCAATCCCGAGTTATAGAGATCGCAGATGCCACTCATAATCGACATTAGACACTTGAGCTGCGAACTCATCACATTCACTACGAAGCAGGGTCCCGAATAATTCGCAATAGACGCCCGCCGCTATTGCTGCCATCACTAAATAAGGGTTGGCATCGGGGTTTGCCGGCGTTGACAACCCACTTTTCTTTAAAGAGAACACTCGAATTATCTTCGGCGACGCCAAAGAATCGATAGGGCTCATGATACGCGAGTTTAGTTAATCTCAGCTTATCTGGGCTAATATCCACGCTAGTGAGTCATCGTTAAATATTGAAAATTTGAACATGGCTTGGGTATGACTGCCGATCCATATTAAATTTTTATCTCGCTTGTGATAACGACGTTGTCATTACTACTTGAATTTTACCCTCCATATGGATTCGGTAAGTTTACCAAAAGTATATATGAATTAACGTCGATGTATTATCGACGTTAATCTCGTTCAGTTTTATCACAGTAACTATGTTGAATTTATATAGTCATGTATATTGGCTAATGATTTTAGATTGCCATGATCGTATAGTGATTATTTTAGAACTTGGCGTCGCTGATAAGCTTTCAGAAAAGTTCAACATTATTATTTATACGACTGTACGTGGGTACGATGATTTCATTGTCAGTACTTAGCCGCCCACCTGCATCAGACTCCATCTCATAGAATATGATTAACTTAATCGGCCGAGGGTTTTTCTCTGCAAACAAAAAATTGTTTATGGCGCAGCGTTTTAATCATTTATTCGAGAAGATAAATACATGTGCAATCACATTGCTCGGAATTCTTCCACACACCCGTTACGGCTATAAATTATAGTTTCGCACCACACACGTTTCAAAACTCGTCAACAGCAATTTCTTAAACACTATAAACACAAATAATCAAAACGCCATACATCGCTCAACCAACCAAAAGGCCGCTACCCCACCAATACCATATGACGTTATCACTTTTGCACCCTGCGCCAAGCGATAGGCCTGCAACCAAGGCTCGATAAACCGTTTAAGCAACGTCATGCCACTCACCACCGCCAGCGCAAATAACACCTGCCCTAATTCCACGCCTATATTAAAAAATAACAGCCCGGTAAGTACTTCCGTTTGTGGTAAGCCGATATCTGCCAAAGCCGCCGCAAAACCAAAGCCGTGTAACAACCCAAACAAACTCGACACAACGACAGGGTAACGCCAGGTTAAAGTATGGCGCTGATCTTTCGCAATTTCTGTCGCTAAAAATACAATGCTCAGCGCAATCATCGCCTCAACCGCTGGCACGGGTACTCGCACCCAATCCATCGCCGAAAGTACTAGGGTAATAGAGTGAGCGACAGTAAAGCCGGTAATAGTCAGCAAAACACGACGAACGCTACCGGCAATCCACAACAAACAAAGTACAAATAACAGATGATCGATACCGATCAATATGTGCTGAAAACCTAAAACAGTATAATCTCGTGCGATACGCGAAGGGGTTTCCTCAAGCGGGATCTGCCAACTGGACTCGCGAGGTCCCAACAGCCGCGTATGCTGCTGACCATTGAGTAGCTTAAACTTTATTAAGCTGGAGGTGGCAGGGTAATAACGCGGATAAACCACGTTAACTGTTTCGCCCGCCAGCCCTTGTTCGCAATGATAAAGATCTCGCCTAATTAGAGCGTTGGCTGAACCGCCAGCGTGACTCACCAGCTGACAAAAAATCGGTAATTTAACGGCTGGAACATTGTTTGCGCTAGACGTAGCAGGCAGCCGCCATTGCACCTGATAGGCCTCTGACGTTTGTTCGCTGATTTCAATATACAGAGGTTGGCTATGAT
>JBNMPW010000096.1:0-11729 GCA_051277205.1 Oceanicoccus sp.
AGGTAAACGAAAATGCCTTGCAGCCTTATATGAATGAACAGCTTGCGCCCTTGCAGGCGGTAGAAGCCGCGGCCGCACCTTTCCATACTTTTATGTTGGCGCAAACGCGTGAAACCGATTTAGATTTATTTATGCGTATCTCTCATACCACCGGCATCGCCACACCGCAGGACACGCCTTTCTTTGTGCTGGCGCCTGCCTTCGTCACCAGTGAATTAAAAACCGCTTTCCAAATGGGCTTTGTGTTGTTTATTCCCTTTTTGGTGATCGATCTAGTGGTGGCCAGTGTGTTGATGGCAATGGGTATGATGATGTTATCGCCGATTATTATTTCTTTGCCCTTTAAAATTATGTTGTTTGTGCTGGTCGATGGTTGGGCAATGGTGATTGGTACCTTGGCGGCGAGTTATGGTTACTAATTACAGCACAAGGGGGAAAGCAAATGACGCCTGAGGTCGTTGTAGATATTTTTCGTGATGCATTAATGTTGGTGATTTTATTGGTTAGCATCATGGTAGTGCCTAGTTTATGTGTCGGCCTTGTTATTTCTGTATTTCAAGCAGCTACTCAAATTAATGAACAGACTCTGAGTTTTTTACCGCGCTTAATTACCACCTTGTCGATGCTTATTTTAGCAGGTCCCTGGTTACTACGTGAGCTGATAGATTTCACTAATCGCTTAGTGACATCTTTGCCGGGCCTGATCGGCTAGCAATGTTTGAAATAGAAACCGCAATGATTGGCGGGTGGATAGGTTCTTTCTTCTGGCCATTTATTCGTATAGGTGCTTTTTTTATGGCGGCGCCATTATTTGGCACCAAGTTAGTGGCCTCGAGAACGCGGATAGTCCTCGCTTTTTTACTTACCTTACTTTTATTTCCTAATTTGCCTGTCATGCCGCAAATTGATTTGTTGTCTGTTTCGGCGATAGTGTTGATAGCCCAACAGTTATTGATTGGCATCGCTATGGGCTTTTCGATGCAAATATTCTTGCAAATCTTTGTGGTGGCGGGGCAGATGATTGCGATGCAAATGGGTTTGGGTTTTGCCTCCATGGTAGATCCTACCAGTGGTGTTAGTGTTACCGTGCTTAGCCAATTCCACCTGATGTTGATGACCCTGTTGTTAATATCAATGAATGGTCATTTAGCAATGATAGAGGTGTTGGTAGCAAGTTTTCACAGCTTGCCTATCGGTGGCGCCTTTATCCATAATAATATGTTGTGGGATTTAGTGGGGCGGGCGACTTGGATGTTTGGTAGTGCCATGTTGATTAGTTTACCGGCGATTGCATCGATGTTAATTATCAATTTCTCTATGGGCGTGGTGACACGCGCTGCGCCTCAGTTAAACATTTTCGCTATTGGCTTCCCCTTTATGTTGGTGGTCGGACTTTGCGTGGTTTGGGTGACTCTTGGCGGTTACCTTCCGCTGTTTGACCGCTTCACGCGAGAAGCTCTCGATATGATGGCTTTACTGGTAAAGCCTTAAACACTGATTACAATTTACTGATATGCCTGTTTCGGCATAACTCTTGCTCAACCACTGTATTAGGTCACTTTTGCCTGTTAATTGACGCTGTCGGTTCACCTTTGGCTTGATCTTTAGTGCAATACTTTCGGCCTTATTACAACAGGTGCTTACGTGGCAGAAAACGAGAATGGGCAGGAAAAAACTGAAGAGGCAACGCCTAAGCGCCTTGATAAATCGCGTGAAGAAGGGGAGGTGGCACGATCCAAAGAGCTGACAACAACGTTAGTGTTGTTGTCAGGCGTGCTGGCTTTGATTAGTTTAGGTGGCGATTTGGCCGAGGCGATGAAAGGCGCGATGCGCTTTAATTTCATCCTGCCGCGGGAAGTGTTGTTCGATAGTAATCTAATGCTCAATCAATTAACCAATACTGCCACTATGGCGATGGGCGCCGTCGCGCCCTTTTTTATTATCCTGTCGCTAGCCGCCTTTATTGGCCCGGTGATGCTTGGTGGCTTTCTGTTTAGTACTAAAACGCTAGTACCCAAACTTAGTCGGATAAGCCCGCTAGCAGGGATTAAACGCATGTTCTCGCCGACATCGTTGGTCGAATTGCTGAAAGCCCTAGCGAAGTTTTTTGTGG
Source organism: Oceanicoccus sp. (assembly GCA_051277205.1). Lineage (GTDB taxonomy): Bacteria > Pseudomonadota > Gammaproteobacteria > Pseudomonadales > Dasaniaceae > Oceanicoccus. The sequence goes on from JBNMPW010000096.1 coordinate 2,114, forward strand.
TGGCAGCGATTGCTATCACCATGCTCTACATTTTTAATTATGACTTGCTGAATTTGGCGCAATTACGCTTAGGTCCGGCTGTGGATCAGATGGTGTCCATTATTGGCTTGTCGATTCTAGCCATCAGTGCTTCGATGATTATTATTGCCGTCATCGATGTGCCGTTTCAGATATTTGATCATGCCAAGAAAATGAGAATGACGTTACAAGAAGTCAAGGATGAGATGAAGGACACCGAAGGTAAGCCTGAGGTGAAAAGCAAGGTGCGGCAGTTGCAGATGCAAATGGCTCAGCGCCGCATGATGGAGTCTGTACCGGATGCCGATGTCATTATCACCAACCCAGAGCATTTCTCAGTCGCCTTGAAGTATGATGTTGAAGGCGGTGGCGCGCCGATCGTGGTCGCAAAAGGTGTCGACTTTATGGCGATTAAAATTCGTGAAATCGCCAAGGCCCATGATGTGTTGATGCTACCGGCGCCACCCTTAGCACGGGCGATTTATTTTACTACCGAAATAGATCAGGAGATTCCAGGCGCGCTGTACTTGGCAGTAGCACAGGTATTGGCCTATGTATTTCAACTCCGCACGTATAACGAAAGTGGTGGCAAAAAACCAAAACCGTTGGCGGATATTGTGCTGCCACGTGAAACGCAATACGACGTTGATGGTACGCCAGCTCCAGAGATTTAATTTATTTGATATTTATTGTCGATAAAGTCAAAAGCGGAAGGATTCTTGCAGTGTCTGGCTATGAGCTAAAAGTGACAATTTTTTGAATCGGTAGCAACAGAGTATTAGCTAACTTTGCCGCCATCAGTGGTAACCCAGACATAGCATGAATGTCAGTGACAATTTTTCGCAAAACACCTCATTAGCGGGTATGCGCTCTTTGCTGAAGGGCAATTTGGGCGTGCCCTTTTTATTGCTTACCATCCTCGGCATGATGACCTTGCCGGTACCTCCCTTTCTGCTGGATGTATTCTTTTCTTTTAATATTGCCCTGGCCATCGTGGTGTTGTTAGTGGCGGTTTATGCCATGCGTCCATTGGACTTTGCTGTGTTTCCCACGGTGCTATTGGTGGCAACTTTGTTGCGGCTGGCGCTGAATGTTGCATCTACTCGAGTCGTGTTATTGGAAGGCCACAACGGGGGCGATGCCGCTGGTAAGGTTATTCAATCTTTTGGTGAGGTTGTGATCGGCGGTAACTATGCGGTCGGCTTAGTGGTATTTCTGATCCTTATCATCATTAATTTTGTGGTGGTGACCAAAGGTGCGGGCCGTATCTCAGAGGTCAGTGCGCGCTTTACCCTTGATGCTATGCCGGGTAAGCAAATGGCGATTGATGCGGATTTGAATTCCGGCCTAGTCGACCAAGAGGAAGCCAAAGCGCGGCGTGAAGATATTGCTCACGAAGCAGATTTTTATGGCTCGATGGACGGTGCCAGTAAGTTTGTGCGCGGTGATGCTATCGCCGGCATCATGATTCTATTTATTAATATCATTGGTGGTTTGGCGATCGGCATGGTGCAGCATGATCTGGAGTTTTCCCGTGCCATGGAAGTTTATTCATTACTGACTATCGGTGATGGTCTGGTGGCGCAAATCCCAGGTCTATTGCTGTCTACCTCTGCTGCCATTATGGTGACGCGGGTTAATACCTCCAAGGATATGGGGGAGCAGATTACTAGTCAGATGTTCGATTCACCAAAAGCCTTGATGATGACAGCATCTATCCTCGGCTTTATGGGTATTATCCCCGGTATGCCGCATTTTGCCTTTTTATCATTAGCGAGCGTGGCGGGCGCTTTGGCCTATATGATTAGCCAGCGCAATAAAGAGCAAAAATCTGAGAAAATCGCTGAGACCAATGCCCAGCAAGTTGAAGCACAGCAGGTGCAAGCCCAGCAGGCGAAAGTGCCAGAGATTGGCTGGGACGATGTGCAGCCGGTTGATTCGATCGGTTTGGAAGTTGGTTACCGTTTAATTCCGATGGTAGACAAAGCGCAGGGAGGTCAATTACTCAGTCGTATTAAAGGTATTCGAAAAAAGCTTTCGCAGGAAGTTGGCTTTTTAATTCCCTCCGTCCATATCCGCGACAACCTCGATTTAATGCCCACCGCCTATCGCATCAGTTTGATGGGGGTTACCGCCGGTGAGGCCGAAATTTATCCCGATCGCGATATGGCAATAAACCCCGGGCAGGTGTTTGGTCGTTTAGATGGCATTGCTACCAAGGACCCAGCGTTTGGGTTGGAGGCGGTGTGGATTGACCCTAACAATAAGGATCAAGCACAAACCTTGGGCTATACCGTCGTTGATGCCAGTACTGTGGTGGCGACTCATATTAACCAGTTGTTGTTGAAACATACTCATGAGTTATTGGGTCACGATGAAGTTCAGCATATGTTGGATATGCTGGCCAAGCATGCGCCGAAGTTAGTTGAGCAATTAGTGCCAGAAACAGTGGCGATGAATGTGTTGCTGACGGTGCTGAAAAACTTGTTGGTAGAAGGGGTGCCAATTCGTGACATGCGCACCATTGCCGAGGCTATTTCCGCCAATGCAATGGCGAGTCAAGATCCTGCCGCCCTTACAGCGTCGGTTAGAGTGGCCCTGCGGCGCATAATTGTACAAAACATCTACGGAAGTGAGGCTGTGTTACCGGCCATCGCGCTAGATCCAGCAATGGAACAGTTATTGCTTAAGTCAGTACAGCAGGCGCAACAAAGTGGGATTACTGACGATATCGTGCTGGAGCCGGGCTTGGCCGAAAAATTACAAGCCGCTTTGGTCGAGGCCGCGCAGAAACAAGAGATGGCCGGTAAGAGTGCTGTGCTTTTGGTATCTGCTCCTTTGCGGTCGGTATTGGTTAAGTTTATCCGCTATAGCGCTGTCGATATGCAAGTGCTGTCTTACGCGGAGATTCCCGATGACAAGCAGATAACAATTGAAAGTACTGTGGGTTAACCGCCTTTAGTTGTAACGACAGTTGGATAGCGAAGTAATGATTAATAACGAAGGATATAGAGGCCAGAGCCATGCAAGTTAAACGATTTGTTGCCGCAAATATGCGGTCGGCGTTAAAAATGGTGCGGGAAGAAATAGGTCCCGATGCGGTTATTTTATCGAATAAGCGGGTGCCGGATGGGGTTGAGTTATTAACCGCCGTTGATGGTGACGCCTTGCTGCAGTCAGCGCGAGCCGAAAGCTCGACGAACCCCTTTGAGCAAGCGACTGCTGACAGCCCATCAAGACCGCCGGCATCGGCAAAGCCCAGCAAGTTGGAATTGGGTGTTGAGCGCATGCAGCGTGAAGCTAAACAGCGGGCCGCCGCATTGGCAAAAACCCTATCTGCCAGCGATCAGCGTCAGCTTGGCGAAATGATTAATCGTAAAGATACTAAGGCTGCTGGCGCGGCAATAGATGCTGGTGCTGCCATGGCTTTGGCAGAAGATAGTGTGCAACTCAATAGTGGCGCCGCTAATGTTAAGATGAACAGCGCGGCGTCATCGATAACGGCTGCATCACCAGTAAGTCGCGGTGATACGAAAGTAGATAAGCCCGCGCCCATCATTGTCGCCGAACTGTCCAAGCAGCATGATCAAGAATTGTCGCAAATGCGCCATGAACTTCAATCCATGCGTGATTTATTAGAGCAGCAGTTTTCAACCATGGCTTGGGGTCAATACAGTCATCAAAACCCCGAGCAGGCTAGCCTCTGGAAACGCTTGAAGCGGATGGGGTTGTCGGCCAGTTTATCTCAGCAGCTTATTAAGCAAGCGCAAGCCGATACTGACTCGGCAAACAACAAAGATGCTTGGCAGCAAATTATGGCCAGCTTGTGTAGCAAGTTACCGGTGCTGAAGAAGGACTTAATTGCTGACGGCGGGGTGTTCGCTTTTGTGGGTCCTACCGGCGCCGGTAAAACCACTACCATCGGTAAACTGGCGGCCCGCTATGTGTTAGAAAACGGTGCAGATGATGTTGCGTTGGTGACCACCGATACCTTGCGGATAGCTGCCCATGAGCAATTGCGTACCTTTGGCCGTATTCTCAATGTCCCTGTTAAAGTTGTCGACAAGCACAATAGCCTGGAGCGAGTACTGCATTCGCTGCGACATAAATCCTTAGTATTAGTCGATACGGCAGGTTTGAATCGGCAGGACTATCGGGTAGTGCGGCAACTGCAAAACTTGAATGAATTGTCTAACCGCTTGCGCACTGTATTAGTGGTGCCGGCAACCAGTCAGGCCGAAGTCATTAAGTCCGCTTTCTATAATTACAAAACAGATAACCTCTGTGCCTGCGTGTTAACCAAGTTTGATGAGGCGGCCTGTGTTGGGCCGGTGCTGAGCTTAGCCGTCGAGCAATCTTTGCCGGTGGCATACAGTACTGACGGTCAAGGTGTACCTGATGATATTGCTAAAGCGGAGGCTGTAGCGTTGGTCCGCTATGCGATAGATCTAGCAAAACAAGTGGCCACAGATGATGGCGTGATGGCCGATGAATTAGCACAGTTTTCACGCCAGCAAGTGTCGGCAAAAGTGATGGCCGTGGCAGGTTAAATAGTTTGGTAAATGCACCTTAGTTTTGACCTTTTCACAGGCATAACTTCAGTGTTCGTGTACAATGGCGGCCAACGCTGGGTATGCACCCATTAACCGGGTTTTGCAGTTTTGATACTGTAGATCGCAACTAGACTGATCAATAAATAAAGCACAGGAGCTTAAACCGTCGATGAGTAGTTCTCACCCCGTACAAGTTGTTGCTGTTACTGGCGGTAAGGGTGGAGTTGGTAAATCCAATGTCTCCATTAATCTCAGTGTGTGTCTCGCTAATATGGGGCGTCGCGTCGCCTTGCTTGATGCAGATCTCGGGCTGGCCAATATTGATGTGCTGCTAGGTTTGCGCCCCAAACAAAATCTTGAAAATGTATTGGCGGGTGAATGCTCTTTAATTGATATTATGCTTACCGGTCCCGCCGGTATTCGTATTATTCCTGCTTCTTCCGGCACTCAGCGAATGACTATGTTAGGTGCTGCCGAGCATGCTGGCTTGATTAATGCCTTTAGTGAGATCAGCAATCAGATCGATGTCTTAGTGATTGATACCGCCGCCGGTATTTCAGATTCAGTAGTCAGCTTTGTACGCGCTTCGCAAGAGGTGTTAGTGGTAGTTTGTGATGAGCCGTCTTCGATCACAGATGCTTATGCGTTAATTAAGCTATTGAACAAAGAGTATGCAGTCGACCGTTTCAGGGTGGTTGCCAACATGACTCGTACTAATCAGGAAGGACGTAACCTTTATAATAAATTGACGCAGGTGACAGATCGATTCCTTGATGTCACTTTGCAATATGTGGGCAGCATTCCTTTTGATGAGGCGGTCCGTAAAGCGGTGCAAAGACAGCGTCCAGTAGTAGAATTATCCCCTCGCAGTAAGGCAGCTCTGGCATTTAAACAACTGGCTGAGAAAGTTGATCTTTGGCCATTGCCCTCTACGCCGCGCGGACATCTTGAGTTTTTTGTCGAGCGTTTGGTGCAGGGTTTGTCTGGGCCTCAATAATGTCACCGTCTGATGGTCTGTCCATGTACGCCGATGTAGAAAAACCGTCACTAGAGCAAATGGTAGAGCGGCACGGTCCGTTGGTGAAGCGGATTGCTCATCATCTATTGGCGCGGATGCCATCCAGTGTGTTGGTAGAAGATTTAATCCAGGCAGGATTGGTTGGTCTCATCGAAGCGGCCCGCAACTACGATGTCACTAAAGGTGCTAGTTTTGAAACCTATGCAGGTATCCGTATTCGAGGGTCCATGATTGACGATGTACGCCGTGGTGATTGGGCGCCGCGCTCAGTGCATCGTAATTCTCGCCGCGTTTCAGAGGCGATGCGCAATATCGAAACCCGCTTGGGGCGGGATGCTTCGGATAATGAGGTGGCGCAAGAACTTGATGTATCGATGGATGACTACCAACATATGTTGCAGGATTCAGCCTCCAGCAAGCTGTTTAGTTTTGAGGAGTTGGTCAGCAGTGATGACCGTCCCGAAGAGCAACTACCCAGCAATAGCACCAACCCCTTAGATGGTATCCAAAGCCAAGCGCTGCGGCAGAGCTTGGCCCAAGCTATAAGCAAGCTACCTGAGCGAGAGCGATTAGTGCTGGCCTTGTATTACGATGAAGAGCTCAATTTAAAAGAAATTGGCCACGTGTTGGGGGTGAGTGAATCCCGGGTTAGCCAAATACACAGTCAGGCGGCATTGCGTTTGCGGGGTAAGTTGACCGAGTGGCAGCGATCGCCGGACGATGATAATTAGGTATAACTTTCGCCGATTAATACAGCTTTCTGTCGCTTGGCCGATAGATTTTAAGTTGGTTAGGTAAAGGAATGATTTTTATATGAAAATTACTTAAAAAATTGATATAAAGTCGACGCTTAGCTGGCTTGCAGCGTATCAAAGGCTAGACTTAACAGACCTAACTTATATTCACCTGACAAAGCAGGAAAACGCTGGAGGAAGCTTTGGACAAAGACATGAAAATTCTCATCGTAGATGACTTCTCGACGATGAGACGAATAATCAAAAACTTATTGCGTGATTTGGGTTTTATCAACACATTTGAAGCCGATGATGGATCTACTGCTTTGCCGATGCTGCAAAGCGGTAATTTCGATTTTCTGGTCACCGATTGGAATATGCCCGGCATGACTGGTATTGAGCTGTTAAAAGCGGTGCGGGCTGATGATCGCCTGAAGGGCATGCCCATTCTGATGGTAACTGCAGAAGCTAAGCGCGACCAGATCGTTGAAGCTGCTCAGGCAGGTGTAAATGGCTATGTGGTTAAGCCGTTTACCGCTGCCGTATTGAAAGAAAAGATCGAAAAGATCTTTGAGCGAGTTGAAGGCTAGCTGCAGTTAGCGCTGTTTCTGTGTAGCTTAGGCTGCACCTCAAAACTAAGGTGTAACAACTCCATGTTGGGAAATGACCAAGGTAGCAGTCCCTCCGACGAAATGTGGGACGAGCTCAAAGATCGTGCACGTACGCTAATAACCAAACTGGAAACTGGCGATTTCCCTGGCGCATCAAACGCCATTGAACATCTTAATGAAGCGCGCGACCGTAGTATTTACCGGGAAGTAGGAAAGCTTACTCGCGGTTTACATGAAGCGATTGTGAATTTTGATATCGGTGCGCCGGCTGACGGCATGACCGGCTCAGATGACTCCGAGTCGCGGATGGCAAACGCCCAAGACCGCCTCGACTATGTCATTAATCTTACCCAGACATCTGCCGATAAGACTATGGATATGGTAGAAGAGGGGATTCCCCTTGCCACCGAGATGGGTAGTCAGGCGGCTGATTTAAAGCTGGAGTGGCAGCGTTTGCTACAACAGAAGATGGACCCCGAAGAATTTCGCTCACTATACAGTCGGGTCGATAAATATTTGGATTTCTCCATCACCAGCTCTAGCAAATTAAGTGAAGAGCTAAATACCATTTTATTGGCGCAGGATTTCCAAGATTTAACCGGTCAGGTTATAAAAAAAGTTATCAGCCTAGTGCAAGAAGTTGAAGTGCGTCTGGTCGAGTTAATGCGTGTCGCTGGTCAGGTAGAAGAATTAACCGGCATTGTGCGCAGTCCTGATATTACTGCTGATATCGAGGAAGGATTGGAGCCAGTGTTGGATTCTGCCGCAGAAGGACCACAACTTAATGCGAAAGATCGCAATGATGTGGTTTCCGGTCAGGATGACGTCGATGACTTGTTATCAAGTTTGGGCTTCTAAGCCTGCCTTAGATGATAGGTGATAAATGATACAAGTCAGACGATTGAATTTTGAAGCATAGCTGTTACTGGGGAGTAATTGATGTTCGGTGAAGACGAAGAGATACTGCAGGATTTTCTGGTTGAGGCCGGTGAAATACTCGAGCAGTTGTCTGAACAGCTCGTCGATCTAGAGCAGCGCCCTGATGATAAAGATTTACTCAATGCTATCTTTCGCGGATTTCACACCGTAAAAGGTGGCGCTGGATTTTTGCAACTCAATGCACTGGTCGATTGCTGTCACATCACCGAAAATCTATTTGATATTTTACGCACCGGCAAGCGCAGTGTAACGCCAGAACTAATGGATGTTGTATTACAGGCGTTGGATGCGGTTAATGAAATGTTTGACGAAGTAAAGGCTGGTGGTAAACCCAGCCCTGCTGATCCAGCATTGTTGGTCGCACTTGAAGCGTTAGTTACTGGTGATGCGCCCGTCGCAGAACAAACTGTTGCTGAAGAGGCTGATGTTACTGATGCCGAATTTGAACAATTCCTAAATACCATTGGCGACACTGCTGAAGCGGGCGCTCCGTCAGCTACTTCCAATCCGAACCCAGATGCCGCTAATAATCAAGAAATTACGGATGACGAATTTGAGAATTTGTTGGATGAAATTCACGGTAAGGGCAAGCATAAAGTAGAAACCGCTGGTACTGTAGAGATTACACCAGCTGTTGGCAGCGATAACAGCGAGATCACCGACGACGAATTTGAAGCACTGCTGGATGAGCTACACGGTACTGGCGCGCCTACGGGACCTATAGTTAAAAACACACCGGCGCCGGCAGCTACTACGCCCAAGCCTGCAGAATCTCCTGACAGTATTAACGATGACGAATTTGAAGCGCTGTTAGATCAGTTGCATGGTAAAGGGCAGGGGCCAGTCGCCACTGCATCAGAGGCGAAAAAGCCAGCGGTGGCTAAACCTGCCAGCCCAGCGGTAAGCAAACCTAAGCAACCCCCCACAGTCAAAGCTCCGGTCGCAAAACCTGCAGCGCAAAAATCTGCAGGCAAAGATAATACTGCAGAAGCTACCGTAAGAGTCGATACTCAACGTCTAGACGATATTATGAATATGGTCGGCGAACTAGTGCTGGTGCGTAATCGATTGGTGCGCTTGGGCGCTAAAAGCGGCGATGAAGCCATGAACAAGGCGGTGTCTAATTTAGATGTGGTGACCGCCGATTTGCAGAGCGCGGTGATGAAGACGCGAATGCAGCCGATCAAGAAAGTGTTTGGTCGCTTTCCTAGGGTGGTACGCGATATGGCGCGTAACCTGAAAAAGGAAATAAGCCTTGAATTACAGGGTGAAGAAACCGATCTCGATAAAAACCTGGTTGAAGCATTGGCTGACCCACTGGTGCATTTGGTGCGCAATTCTGTCGATCACGGTATCGAAATACCCGATCAGCGCGAAGCCGCTGGTAAACCTCGGCTCGGTAAAATTATTCTTGCTGCAGAGCAGGAGGGCGATCATATTCTACTGTCGATTACCGATGATGGTGGTGGTATGGATCCGGATATGCTGCGGCAAAAAGCCATAGAAAAAGGCTTGTTTGATGAAGATGCTGCGGCTCGATTATCGGACACAGACTGTTTTAATATTATTTTTATGCCTGGATTTTCTACCAAAACTGAAATTTCAGATGTCTCTGGTCGGGGCGTTGGAATGGATGTTGTTAAAACCAAAATCGCGCAACTTAATGGCTCTGTTGAGATTCATTCTAAGGTCGGTGAAGGTACCCGCTTGGAGATAAAAGTACCATTAACGTTGGCGATCATG
>JBNMPW010000097.1:0-11670 GCA_051277205.1 Oceanicoccus sp.
TCTGTTCATTAAAGCGGACATGCCCGCAATGGGTGCTATTCCATCAGAGCATAGCGACGTCATGAGTATATTAGATGTTTTGTAACGAGTTCTTTTATGTCGTAGCGGTTTTTCCGCAGAGATTTTAATGTATAAAAAATGACCAGAGCAACTATTTTAGAGGCTTTCGCAGGTCCATGATAGAATCGGCGGCTTTTATTTAACGAGATTTAATTATGTCTGAGCAATATTCAACGGTAGAGCTGCGTGTCAGCTATGGCGTGGGTCGGCAGATGGGTGAGCAATTAGCCTCCAACCCGTTTGATGGGATTAATGTCGATGCCGTAGTAGAAGGTGTTAGAGGTGCGCTGAAAGGCCAGCCCAGTGAGGTCACTGAGGAGCTAATGCGTGCCGCCTATGAAGAAATTAATGATCGCATGAAAGCGCAAGAAGCTGAGAAATCGAAGGATTTAACAGCCGAAGGCGATGCCTTTTTGGCTGAGAATGCCAAACGCGATGAAGTGACTGTGACTGAATCCGGTATGCAATATGAAGTGCTGGTTGCCGCTGAAGGCGATATGCCATTGGCAACCTCTACTGTTCGCACTCACTATCACGGCACTTTGCTTGATGGCACTGTGTTTGATAGCTCGGTTGATCGTGGTGAGCCGACTGAATTCCCAGTCAATGGCGTTATTGCTGGCTGGACTGAAGCATTACAAATGATGGCGATAGGTGCCAAATGGCGTCTATATCTACCCCATAACTTGGCTTATGGCGAGCGTGGCGCCGGTGGTGCTATTGGTCCCTATGCGTCATTGATTTTTGATGTTGAGCTGTTAGCGATCGTTAGCTAAGTTTATTTTTTATCGCGCTGCTTCGATTGTTGTAGCAGCGATAAACTGTTTGAATAAGGTCTGTTTATACAGGCCTTTTTTGTGCTTGTTGGGTTTTGATAAGTCGTGTGTTTGTATTGTTTACCGCAGAGTAGGATGAGTCTTGATGCCGAGAAAATCTAGCTGCATTCAGTCGCTTATGTCTTCAGAGGGCGTGGGCTTTCAACCGAAGAAGGCATACGCGGCTGAAGGTAGCGGCAATAGAAGAGATACTCTGAACAAGTAATGCTGGTTTTTGTTGATGTACTTTCACTGCACTCGATGTTGGCAACCCCGTTATCGGTTGAAAGCCCACGCTCTTTAACGGGCCTGCCAACACCGAGCGCTACACCGCAGAGTAGGATGAGTCTTGATGCCGAGAAAATCTAGCTGCATTCAGTCGCTTATGTCTTCAGAGGGCATGGGCTTTCAACCGAAGAAGGCATAAGCGACTGAATGCAGCGGCAATAGATAGTCAGCTACAAAGATTCGCCAGCAAAACGCACTATTTGACAGAGTTATAGTAGAATAGCTGCCATATTAAAACAGACGTATTAAAGGCTAGAAATGATCAAGCATATTTTATTATTCAAGATTAAAGAGGATGTCGAAGGCCGCAGTAAGGCTGAGAGTATCGCCCAGGCAAAGATCCTGGTCGAAGGTATGAACGGTAAAATTCCAGGCCTAATAAAAGTTGAAGTCGGTAGCGATTTTTCGGCCGGTGCCGACTCCGCCGATATGATCTTGCACTCAGAGTTTGAGTCTCGTGAGGCGCTAAAAGTTTATTCCTCGCATGCCGCCCATAAAGCCGTCTTACCGTTTCTTAAAAGCATTATTAGCGAACGTCGCTTAATCGACTATGAAATCTGATCCTATGAGTCAACAAATTAGCCCCAAGCTGTCCTTAGGTTGCTATAACACGCTAGCAGTTGTCGCTGTCGATATCGCAGGAGCCAAGTTGGCTGCCGCCGATGATGATGAGTTGCAGATGCCGCGCAAGAGTATGGTGGGTGAGTGCAAGATCGGTGATGTCATTGAAGTGTTTGTATATAACCAAGATGAAGACTGGTTGGCTACGCAACAAAAACCTGCGGCTGTGGTCGGTGAGTTTGCACGTCTGAAAGTAGCGGAGGTTAATCAGGTTGGCGCATTTTTAGATTGGGGTTTGCCAAAAGAGTTATTACTGCCTTTCTCCGAGCAAAAATTTGTGCCGGAAGAAGGGCGATGGGTATTGGTCTATATCTATGTCGATAACAGCAATCGGATTGCGGCGTCTACGCGGATCGAACGCTTTGTTAAAGAATTTAATGATGATTTTAAAGCGGGTCAAAAAGTTACGTTGTTAATTACCGACAGCACAGAGTTGGGGTTTAAAGCGATTGTTGATAATAGCCATTGGGGGGTGTTGTATAAAGATGAAGTCTTTAACCCGCTCAGCAAAGGTCAAACTATAACCGGTTACATCAAACGCATTCGGCCTGATAATAAAATTGATCTCAGCTTACAAGTGATCGGCTATGGCAAAGTGGCAGTGGCAGAAGAGGCGATTTTAAATGCCCTGTGTGAAAATAATGGCTTTATGCTAGTGACTGATAAAACATCACCTGAAACCATTCGCACGATATTTAAAGTCAGTAAAAAAGCCTATAAACAAGCCGTTGGCGCCTTGTACAAGCAGCGTCGTATTAGTCTGGAGAAAAACGGAATTCGTTTGGTTGATGATGACAAGAGTTTATAGTTAGACGTTTAGCATGGCGGCTAACCGCCGCAGGTGAGCAATCAGATAAGTATCGTCACACAGGACAGGCCCTGCAGCGTTAGCGTTATTTGCGCAAGGCTTCGTACTGGCCTGGTTCCATAAACATCAGATGGATATTGATGGCTTTGGCGTCGGCCAGATCAAATGACAACACCATGGCATTAAGCTGCTTATCCATTTGCACCATGCCGGGAAGATGAATCAATACCGAACCTTGTTCGCTGGTCATAATATTGAGATCTGCTTTGGCCTTAAATTTTGCACTGATTTGGCCGAGTATGCCTTTGAGGGCCATTTCAAACACATCGTAATTAAAGCCAGGGCCTACAAATTCGCTGTAATCCAAGCTTAAGGAAAGTTTAGTTTTGAGCGTTTTCTGAATAGTGACAGTGCCGAGATCCAGTACTTTGCCCTGTTTAATCTCTTTAAAGGTGGTTTTGGCTTTGTCTTTAGGCGCTTTAATAAATATCTTGTCGACTATTTGTGCGGCGAGATTAACCAGCTCGACGAGATTGAGATCAACTGCTTTTTTTTCAGTCATTGATAAATCACTTCTTTAAATAAGGGTGGTGGCCAAAAGTTGGCTGATGGTATCAGTTTTGTGTTGGCCTGTTAACAGTCAGCGACGCTAGGCGGAGGCTGTTGTTAGCTGAGGTGGCCGCGTTTTAGCCAAATTAGCGTGTCTTGTTCACAGTGGCGTTGATGGCTGCTGTTGGCAGGGTTGCGTAGCCAGCAGCCTGCGCTATAGCGTCCTGCCTGATCGATGAGCTCACCTGATAGCACATAGATCTCTTCGCCTAAGCTGGTGTCACCATCTTGCCATTTTGCACCGGCAGAGCAATGCACTAACTCGACTTTTTCATTATTAAATTGGTGGAGTTCTAGGTGCCGTAAAGAGCCATCGTTAGTCCATTGCGCGCGCTGAGTATCGATCACGATATGAGCACTATCATCGGCCTGAAATTGATGCAGTTTGACCAAGATAATGCAGCCTTGTTTGCTAAAGGGTGCGTGGCTATAACCTTCTGGATTGCGGAAGTAGGTGCCGGCTGGGTAGTCGCCAGCATCATCAGAAAAAACACCCTCTAACACCAGAATTTCCTCGCCTAATGGGTGAGGGTGGGATGAAAATCGGGCGCCAGCGTCATAGCGCACAATACTAGTGGCATGGCCGCGCTCGGCATCTTCACGGGCTAGCGGTTTGCGACAAACACCCGCCATAGGGCTTAGCTGCCAGTCTTGTTGGCGTGTGTCGATGACAATACGTTGCGTGAAATCCATATTAAGCATGATGATTCCCTGGGTAGTGATTGACGCGTGATGCTTGCGAATTGAGACATTTACCGTTAGTGATAGTTTCGAACCTAGCTGAGTTTTAAGCCTTGTGTAACCGTCGTAGCAACGCTGGCAACTCCGAAGGATGAAAAACCGTGTGGTCTGGGTTGATGCCCAGTTCCGCATCTAGCGGTTGCTGATGCTGTATCCAGATGGAGCTAATGCCGCTGTCATTGGCACCGGCTATATCGGCGGCCAAACTATCCCCTACATGTATCGCTTCGTGGGCTTGGCATTGCGCCAAGCGCAGCGCTTTCTCAAAAATGGAGGTGGCGGGTTTTTGCGCCGGTTCTTGTCCACCAATAATAATATGGTCGACATAGTCCGCCAGTCTTACCCGTTCTACTTTTGGTATTTGCGAGTACTCGGGCCCGTTAGTGATGACCACTAAGCAAAACAGTTTTCGTGCTTCTAGCAGAAAATCAGTTACTCCAGGATAAAAATCAAAGGCCTTGATGCGTTCGTTATCAAAGGCTTGTTGCAATGATTGCGCATCTTCACTGCTAACATTTTGCTGCTGGCAGGCTAACAGGTCGCGGATAAGTTGCAGGCGAAAAGCGCCTTCGCTCTGTTGCTCGACGATGGGTGAATAGCGGGTTTGCTGTTGCTCGCTCCACTGCCGATAAATCCCTGCCACGTAGTCTTGCGCAAAGCGCTGGCCATCAATTGTGGAAGTGGCAATGCGGTTTACTTTTTCTGTCAGCAGTTCAATCGCTTTATTGTTGGCGGCTAGGGTGTCGCAGAGGGTTTCGTCCATGTCTAAAAAGAGCGCTTTGAGCATAATCTAGTCTGTAAAAGTGATGGCAGGGAGTGTTGCTATTGGCTGAACTATAGCGTTTTACACGCTCGATGAACAATCTCAGAACGAGCACTTGAAGCAATAGCTAAGCTTTTATTCAGCTACCTAAAGTCGCTACTGAGTTTATGCCCTTCAATCGTATTTTTTAACGGTGGCGATTAAGTCATCGGCGCCTAGCAGCTTATTCATATCTTTTAGTTCAATCATTCTATCCTGCCAGCCATCGGTGCTGCCCTGCGTTAAAATATGTTGCAGCAAGGCAGGCGCCTGCTTCACAAATAAGTGTAATAAAGCCACGGGGTAAATACCGATTTTATAACTCAATGCCTCTAGTTCTTGGCTACCTGCCACTGGCGAGCCACCGCCTTCAACCAAATTGTGCATTAAAGGGATCTTGTCACCAAAAGTACGGCCGATAATCTCCATTTGCTCAATCGATTTAGGTGCTTCAATAAACAATACATCACAGCCAGCGTCTACATAACGCTGGCCCCGCTCCATGGCATCGTCAAAACCATTGACGCCCAGCGCATCAGTTCTGGCGATAATGACAGTGTCGGGGTCTTGTCTTGCATCTAATGCCGCTTTAATTTTACCCACCATTTCATCACAGCCAATTACCTGTTTGCCCGCCATATGGCCGCAGCGCTTTGGCATCAGCTGATCTTCCATCTGCAAGCCGGAAGCGCCAGCGCGTTCAAAGGTCCCTACCGTGCGCTGTACATTCAATGCATTGCCAAAGCCGGTATCCATATCTACGATCAATGGTATATCTGAGCGCTCTCGAATCACGCTAATGGTGTCGGTCACCTCAGCGGCGGTAACCAAACCCATATCAGGGCGGCCAAAGCGTGAAAAAGATAAGCTGCCGCCGGATAAAAATGCCGTCGCAAAGCCAGCTTGCTCGACTAATACTGTAGATAATCCGTCATAAACGCCGGGTGCTTGAATAACGGCATCGCTGGCCAATAGTGTTCGAAGTTGTTTAGCGTGGCTCATATTTTTACCCTAGCTGATAGATTGGGGTCAGAGTAACAATTAATTGTGGGCTAGCGTAATAATTTTATAAATCATAATAATGGTTACTCTGCCCCCAGATTATTGCCGGCTGCATAGCCTGAGGACCAGGCCCACTGAAAATTAAAACCGCCTAAGTGGCCGCTTACATCGACTACTTCACCAATAAAATATAAACCAGCTTGTTGCTTCACTTCCATGGTTTTTGAGCTGAGTACGTCGGTGTTGACGCCACCCAAGGTGACTTCGGCGGTGCGGTAGCCTTCGGTGGCTGAGGGTTTTAAGCGCCAGTTGTTGATCTGTTCGCCAATACTGAGTAATTGTTTGTCGCTGAATTCTGCTAGCGCGGTAGCAGGCTTGTTAGGCCACCATAGCTGTTCTAATTCCAATATTAATGATTTAGCCAGTTTTTGTTGCAACACTGTTTTCAGTAGGCTTTTGGCATGCTCATGTTTAGCGTCTATTAACCATGCGCCAGCGTCGGTATTGGCTAGTAGATTGATACGGATCTCGTCTCCGGGGTGCCAGTAGTTAGAAATTTGCAGTACGGCTGGACCACTAATGCCGCGATGGGTGAACAGCAGGGCCTCATTAAAACTGTGCTCACCACAGTGGATGTCGACATCCAGTGCCAAACCGGATAGACGCTCGCAGACGGTTTTGAATCCATCGCTAAACATAAACGGGACTAAGCCCGCGCGGCGCTCGGTTAGAGGCAAAGAAAATTGCTTGGCAATATCGTAGCCATAACTGCTGCCGCCTAAGGTGGGTATAGACAATGCGCCGGTGGCAACTACCAGTGAATGACAATGAAGAAAGTTACTGCCATGGTTGTCACTAAAGCCAATTTTATAACGGCTGCGTCTGTCCTGTAGCGGGTGTTTGTCAGAGTGACCTTTAATGTCGATAGGGGTGATCGACTCGATGTCGCAGTGGGTTTTTATTTCGGCACCAGCCTGTTCGCATTCATCCAACAGCATATTGAGAATGTCTTTAGCGGAGTTAATACAAAACAATTGACTGTGTTTACGCTCTTCATAATCAATCTCGTATTGCTCTACCAGGGCAATAAAATCCCACGGGCTGAACTGGGTGAGCGCTGATTTACAAAAATGCGGATTGCCCGAGATAAAGTTATCGGCCTCGACAAAGTGATTGGTGAAATTACAGCGGCCGCCGCCGGACATCAAAATCTTTTTGCCCACTTTGTTGGCTTTCTCTAATACCAAGACCGATAAGCCACGCTTGGCTGCAGTGAGCGCGCAAAATAAACCTGAAGCACCTGCTCCGAGAATAATTACGTCATAGCTTTTGGTTTTGCTCATAGGGTATTTTGCTGCGGGCTAGCTGCGTCGTCTTGGGGGCGATGATGATTTCTTCTTGCTGGACTTCTTTATCGATTTTGCGCCAGCTTTTATGTCAGTTTTGGGGCCGCCGCCAGCTTTAGCTGATTTGTTTTTAGTGTTTTTATTAAAAGGTGTTTTTTTTGCGTCGCGGCGATCACTGTTTTTATCACCAGTTTGGCTCTGTGATGTATAGCCGCCGGCACTGTTTCTTGGTTTTGACTTCGGTCTTGACCGTCTGGGACTGTCGTTCTTGCTTGAGCTGTTACTGGAGTCGGCGATTGCCGCCGTGAGCTGAGCCATTTCATCGCGGCTTAGTTTACGCCACTGGCCGGGGCGCATTTTACCCAACTCAATATTCATTATCCGCAAGCGTACTAGCTGGGTAACTTTATAACCTAAATGCTCACACATACGGCGAATCTGTCGGTTTAAGCCTTGGGTAAGGGTGATTTTAAACACTGACTTGCTAACAATACTGACTTTGCAGGGCTTGGTAATGGTGTCGAGAATAGGGATACCCTTCGACATCTTATCGGCAAAGCCGGGACCGATAGCTTTATTAACACTGACCAAATATTCTTTGTCATGGGCATTTTCGGCGCGCAATATTTTGTTAACAATATCGCCATCACTGGTGAGTAAGATCAAGCCTTCGGAAGGTTTGTCGAGGCGGCCAATGGGAAAGATACGTTGGTCGTGATCGACAGCGTCGACAATATTACCTTTGACATTTTGCTCGGTGGTACAGGTAATACCGATCGGTTTGTTATAAGCGAGGTAGACACGGTCGGATTTATTGGGCGCGCTGCTGTAAATTTGCATGCCATCGACAGTGACTTCATCGCCGTCTTCGACGCGGCTGCCTAAGGCTGGCTTTCGGCCATTAATTTTAACCCGGTTGCTGTCAATCAACTTATCCGCTTCGCGACGCGAGCACTGCCCGGAGTCGCTGATAAATTTATTGAGGCGGATGCCGTCGTTTAGGCTCATGGTTTCTTAGCCACAACATTTCTTGTATTTCTTGCCACTGCCGCATGAGCAGGGGTCGTTTCTGCTTGGGGTAGTTTCAACGCTGACAGTAGCCGGCTTGTTTAATAAGCCGGTGAGGTCAAAGATATTCTCTTCGGCATCTTCTTCGCTGTTGACGATAATACTGCCAAACAATTCATGCTCCAGCAAAAGTACTTCTATTTCTGCTTTGCGCTCATCGGAGGTCACTGTTAGTTGCAAGGGGTGCTTTTGGCTGCCAGGTTTATGGCTGGCACCACTTTGGTAGCCGTGATTGGTGTGGTTTTCTCGTTTGTCTTGCCGACCTTTAAAAAACTCTTTTGACATGCTTGGGTCTCTGCGCCGGAGCGGATGAAGTAGGACTACTGAACAAAGCAGTGGTAAGTGCTGACTTTAAGGGGCGGCATTGTACGTTAGTTTGGCCCAGACAGCCCTGTATTTCTGGCCTCTAGCGTTTAATCATCCTCTTCTGCCGCTTCTTGCAAACGTTGCTGGCGTTCGGATTCTTCTTGAATGACGGCTTTTATTTCTTCCAGTACCGAATCGACATCGGCGTTATCGGAATCGCCGTCATAAAGGCCTGTTAATGGCGTTGCTGGCTTTAGCTCGCCTTCTTCATAAAGTGCCCACATTTCTTTTGCATAACGTGTTGGCAGTAAAGCGGGGGCGAACTGGCCATAGTAACGGGTCATATTCTCGACATCGCGCTCTAGCATCGCTTGTGCATTGTTATTGGCAGCGGCGTCTACTGCCTGCGGTAAATCAATGATCACCGGGCCGTATTCGTCGACCAGCACGTTAAATTCAGATAGGTCACCGTGGACGACACCGGCGCATAGCATCAGTTTGACGTAGTGCATCATGATATCGTGGTCTTCTAAGGCCTGTTGCTCCGACATGCTGACATCATCTAAGCGCGGCGCAACGTCACCGTGCTCATCGGTGATTAACTCCATCAACAGTACGCCATCAATACAACCAAAGGTGTCAGGTACTCTCACTTCGGCTTGGGCTAAGCGTGAAAGGGCGTCGACTTCGGCGTTTTGCCAGATCTCTTCTTGCTGTTTACGACCATAGCTCGAGCGTTTTTCCATCGCCCGAGCACGGCGGCCACTGCGTACCTTACGGCCCTCTTGGTATTGAGCGGCTTTTTTAAAGCTGCGCTTGGCGGCTTCTTTGTAGACTTTGGCACAGCGAATTTCTTCACCGCACTGGACAATAAAAATGTCGGCCTCTTTGCCGCTCATCAAGCGACTGATCACGGCATCGATTAATCCGTCATCAACAAGTGGTTGTAGGCGTTTCGGTATTTTCATGGGGTCCTGAGATGTGATCGCGAAAAGTCAGGGATTCTACCATTGTTCTGAATTTTTATTCAGTGTGTTAAATGCTTGGCTCTATCGCTCATTGCTTAGCCTCTATTATGGATGCATTTTGCTCAATCGATTGCGCCAATGCGACAATACGCTGAGCATTTTGCACATGTAAATTTTCTATCAAGCTGCCATCAACCACCACCACGCCTTTGCCTTCAGCTGCTGCTTGGCCATGGGCTTTGATAATCCGTTTAGAGAGTTCAATATCTTCAGGGCTGGGGGCAAATACCCGATTGGTGGCCTCCAATTGCTTGGGGTGGATAAGGGTCTTGCCGTCGAAACCCATTTCTAGACCTTGTAAACATGACTGCTCAAAACCTTCGGGGTCATTCAAATGCAAATAAACGCCGTCTAACACCTCCAGTCCATATGCCCTTGCTGCTAATACGCAAAAGTTGAGGCTGGCGATTACGGGTAAGCGCATTGTCGTGTGGTGGGCATGCAGGTCTTTGACCAGATCAGATGTGCCGAGTACAAAAGCACCCATTCGAGGGCTAGATGCGGCAATTTCTTCGGCATGTAAGATGCTCAGTGGTGTTTCCATCATAACCCAAAGAGCGGTTTTTTTAGTTAAGCCAGCTGCTGTAAGAACACGTTCTGCAGCCTTTACATCGGCGGCGTTATTTACTTTAGACAGTAATACCGCGTCAGGGTTGGCAGCGGCGGCGGCCTTCAGGTCATCTTCACCCCATTGGGTATCAAGGGCATTAGCGCGGATACAAATAATTTTGTTACCGTAATCGCCGTTATTGGCAGCCTGGCAGGCTTGCACAACTAACTCCCGCGCTTTCGCTTTAGCCTCAGGTGATACGGAATCTTCTAAATCCATAATCAGCGCATCAGCGTCCAAGGTTTTGGCCTTTTCGAGTGCCCGCGCATTGGAGCCCGGCATATAAAGTAGCGACCGGTGGGGGCGAAGATTTGTTGGCATTCGTTGTTCCTAGTATTTAGCGCTGATCAATTCATTTGTTAGCGGGTAATTTTACCGCAAAGTTTAACTTATTTGCCATAGAGTCTATTTGCCTTAAACCAAGTCGCTCTCTACAATGTGCTAGTTAATAATTACAAACATATTTTAGCACCTAGATTACAGATAGCTCGCGCCAGTAGGTTGATTGATTTGACCCTGTAGTTATCGGGTTGAAACAGCGGCGGAGCACTAGCTGACAACCCTAAGTAGTCGTCCCGAAGAAATAAAGACCAAGCTGTTCATTTTATGGAGAAGACATGATCAAATCTAAAGCTGCAGTAGCCTGGGCCGCCGGCCAACCACTGGTTATCGAAGAAATTGATGTTATGCCACCGCAGGCTGGCGAAGTCCGGGTACAAATATTGGCGACCGGCGTTTGTCACACCGATGCGTTTACCTTGTCTGGTGATGACCCCGAAGGTATTTTTCCCTGTGTGCTGGGGCATGAGGGTGGCGGTATTGTCGAATCCATTGGCGAGGGTGTTACCAGTGTCGCAGTTGGCGATCACGTTATCCCCTTGTACACACCAGAGTGCGGCGAGTGTAAGTTCTGTTTATCTGGCAAAACCAACTTATGCCAAAAAATTCGTGAAACCCAGGGTAAGGGTTTGATGCCCGATGGCACTAGCCGTTTTTCTAAAGATGGCCAGCCAATTTATCACTACATGGGTTGTTCAACTTTTTCTGAATACACAGTTATGCCCGAAATCTCCTTGGCAAAAATTAGTAAAGATGCGCCATTAGAAGAGGTTTGCTTGTTGGGTTGCGGTGTTACCACCGGCATGGGCGCGGTCATGAATACGGCGAAAGTACAGCCCGGTGATACTGTCGCTATTTTTGGTATTGGTGGCATTGGTTTGGCGGCGATTATCGGTGCAACCATGGCAAAAGCCAGTCGTATTATTGCCGTTGATATTAATGAGTCTAAATTTGAGCTGGCGAAAAAATTAGGCGCCACAGATTGTATTAACCCGAGCAATTACGATAAGCCGATTCAAGATGTAATTGTTGAGTTGACAGATGGCGGTGTCGATTACTCTTTTGAATGTATTGGTAATGTGAATGTAATGCGTTCAGCGTTAGAGTGCTGCCATAAAGGTTGGGGCGAGTCGATAATCATTGGTGTCGCCGGTGCCGGTCAAGAGATCAGCACGCGGCCATTTCAGTTAGTCACCGGTCGCGTCTGGCGTGGTACTGCTTTTGGTG
>JBNMPW010000098.1:0-11584 GCA_051277205.1 Oceanicoccus sp.
GAGGAGTCTCTGGGAGTCCCGCTGTTTATCCGTGGGCGTAATAACATCCAGTTGACTGCCGAGGGAGAGCGATTAGTGCCTTATGCGGAGACAATGTTGCTGTCCTGGGCGAGGGCAAGGCAAGATGTAGCGCTTAAATTAGAACAAAAAGACCAATTGGGTATTGGCACCACCGCAGGGCTTTGGAATTACGCCTTTCAAGATAAACTTCCCCATATTTACACCGATTTCCCGGACATTGCCATTAGAACTGTGGCCGACAGCCCCGATGATTTGCTACGCATGGTGACAGAACGAACGTTGGATATTGGTATTCTATTCGACGCCCCGGGTATTCCGGATGTTACAACGTTGACTGCAGGAAAACTGAAACTGGTATTAGCCAGTACCATCCCTGGCGTTACAGCAAAAACAGCTATCAGAGAAAATTATATTTATGTTGATTGGGGAACAGCTTTTAATATGTTCCATGCAACAAAATTTAATGAGACTTCTCCGTCTATCTTACACACAACGATGGCATCCATTGCCGAATCATTCATGGACGGGTGCCCCTCATCAGCTTATCTACCTGAGCCTCTGGTTAGATCTTCCGGCGTAAGCAATATCCACATTGTTCATGGGGCACCGATATTTTCTCGCGAGATATCCATCGTTTATCGGACAAACAGTGAACGCCTGGGTCTTATCAAGCAAGTCATACCACAACTACTCACATAAGCGCTTTCTGTGAAATGACGTTCAACCCACAAAGTTTATTGATGTTTATTTCTAAAATGTGAATATTTCTTTACCTTCACATGCACACCACGACTAAACGCCTTAGTCCGATCTTCCAGTAGATCTACTCCGTATAAAATCAGGACAACTAACACTGCTAGTTTTATCGAAACCAGCAAATTGTCACAGGCGATCATGACACCAAGGGCAGCAAGCACCCAAATGGTAGCGGCTGAGGTGACCCCAACAACCGCACCATCTTTTGCCAACATAACACCCGCACCGAGAAAACCGATACCCGTGATCACCTGACCAACCACTCTGGAGGGATCAACAACATCACCTTCAAGTAAAAAGGCAGAAGCAAGAAACAAGTACGTCCCCAACGTAATCAGGGACGACGTTCTGATACCCACCGGTTTCCCTCGTAGCTGCCGTTCTAGCCCGATAATCAAACCACAAAATACAGACGTGCCTATCGATGGCCAGTCATAAGGCGCAATAGCAACCGCTTGCTCCCAATTCATTGACGCCTCTTTTTTATCAGTGTGAGATGTTAAGCCTATTCAACAAAAGAGATTAAGTGCCAGGATCTTTTTCAGCACTCTGATGTATGTTGCTTCTTCCGTTAATCCGGAATTTGTTAGCCCTGGCCAACCGACGTAGTTGAGAGACAGACTGCTTACAGCTGCCTTTTCGTTTGACTTGTTTCATAGTCATTATCCACTTAAGGGTTGTGCTCCGTAGCGCGTGCGGCGGATTGTAATTTTTTTAAATTCAAATAAGAGCCGGTATAGTTAAAATCTTGATGGTTCAGCTTTGTAGTGTTGGGCTTTTAAGTCCTTTGTTTAGCCATATAGATCGTCACTGCCAAAACCCAGTTCACTATTTATTCTTCGCCACTCAATTCTGTCTTCAATCATGCGTCGTCTTTCAGTCAGCGTGCGGTTGCGCAGAGTTTCCTCAGCTATGCCTTCATCGGCACTATTTGTAACTGCCTCCAAAGAATCAAGCTGCTTAGCGAAAGAAACATCAAGATCAATATATTTTCCCATAACGTCACCTCATTAATAACAAGGGTAATTTTGGCGAAATATGCGCCTATTTTAATGACCTGTAAAACGATATTTTTCTATTCTCACAACAAAAAACTTTTGTGTATATCATGATAATTACGCTTGCCAGGGCTTAAAAATGGGCATAAAGTCCGCGCCCAAATTCACTGCCCTGTTACGCAACACTGGATACAACGGGTAGATGTTTATTACCAGACTTTAGAGCACTATTTACTGCTAATAGTAGAAATGACTATGAATGCTGACAACTATATCGACAGCTATCCTGTAACAGGTATCGAGGACAGCATTTTACGTGATGTGCTTGAGACAATGAGCACAACAACCGATAGCGCTCCTGATTTAACATTTCTCATGGAACACTCCGATAATATTGTCGGACACATTATTGAATCCGTGCCTGCCAGTATACGCCATGATATCTGGCAGCTCTTACCCGCCGACCGTTATTGGTCGGTGCTCTTAACCTTACAACAGGAAACAGCCAGGCACCTGATCAAAACGCTGGATGAGGCCGAGCAATTAACCCTTCAGCAATTGGCGACGGGAACCGATTTAATCGAATTGGCCGATGTGCTACCGGATCGCATGATCGATGCCATCCTGAGAGATCAAGACGATGATATCCAGGAGGCTCTTAGTTACGATGAAGACCAGATTGGGCGATATATTAATAAAAACATTATCCGGGTTCGTCCGTCTATTAACTCAGAAGTCATTTTAAGACGCATCAAGAAAAAAGCAGGGGATCAACCGGTAGCCATCTTTGTGCTTGATAATGAGGGGGGGTTACTAGGCCACATCCCTGTTTATTCCGTGTTTTTAGCCAGTGAACCCATCACGGCGGAAGAGTTATGTCAGCCCGTGATCGCCTTTGATCATCAAGCCATTATGAAAGAAGCAGCTCTCGATGGACATATCGATGATACAGCGACCTGGTATCCGGTGCTTAGGGAGAATAATGTTATTGGCGCTGTTTCCGTGTGGACTATGTTATTCGAGCTTCAGGCCCAATCCATTGTCACTTCAGTCAGTGAAGCACCATCCGGAGAAGAAGATCTATTTACACCGGTAAGACTGGCGGCGAAAATTCGCGGCTTCTGGCTGACCATCAACCTGTTAACCGCATTCCTGGCTTCCTGGGTAATAGGATGGTTTGAAATCACACTGCAACAAGTCGTTGCGCTTGCCATTTTAATGCCCGTTGTTGCGAGTATGGGTGGGATAGCGGGCAGCCAGACATTAGCTGTTGCTCTGCGCGGATTGGCCCTGAACCACTTAACGGATGCCAACTTTAAGCTGGTACTTATAAAAGAAACAAAAATTGCCATTATCAACGGCCTTGTATTAGGGGTATTAATTGCTTTGGTCGTTTCCTTTTGGTTTGACTCTGTACAATTAGGTCTTATTATTCTGACCGCAGTAACGATAAACAGTTTGGCTGCTGCTGTATCAGGGACAACAATCCCCTTCCTGCTTAAAAAAGTACATATTGATCCGGCAGTTTCCGGTGCTGTAATACTGACAACGGTTACAGACGTTGTTGGCTTTTTTGTGTTTTTATCACTGGCTAGCGTGATGCTCTGATCGCGTTTTATCACTACAGAGTAGCCAGTGCGCCAACATTAACAAACAACAATAGCTATTTCTATTGACTTTCCGCGACGCTGAAAATCTAGTTTGAACATAGCCTAAGATTTTCGCTACCGAGAGCATAGACGCTGTATCCTCCAAAAATGCTATAGCGATCTCTCCATGTCGGCAGTACAGAATGAAAACATTGCTCACTCATAAAAACAACAAGGGTGCCGATTTTCGGAGAGACACTAATGATTTGATCCGGGTTCGACTGTGGATAAATCATTAGCTGCCCACCATACCCCATATTCCATATTCCACTCAGGGTTATCTCCCTTCGAGTCGGCCATCTGATAGCCGCGCAGCCATTTTTCAGCCCATGCCCCAAAAGTTTCAGCATTCTTCACACGCCCTTTGTCACGTGCCTTTTCTCTAGCCGGCGACTTACCAGACGCAATCATTTTCTTGGCTTCGTTAAGTTGCTCCCTTGCTTCTGCGAGCGTAATACCACCCACGCCATACCGGCCTATTGTTAACGTCTCCTGACGCCCTTTGATTGAATAGTTGTGCCTGAAAGAGATCGCTCCCGCTTTTGTCACCGCAACATAAAGGCCGTCACGGTCGTTAACCTTGTAGATTTTATCTCTGGGTTTCAAGTTTCGAAGCTTGGTATCGGTAGCATATCAACTCCCTCTTTAAAGCATTTAATACATGATAAAAAAAACGGTTACTTTTTATCATGTATTTTCTTTAATATCAGACAGTTAGAATTTTTTGATACCATGAATCGTTGCAAATTCATGCTATGGTATTAATCTGATATCGCCGTACTGAGTTCGACAATACCATTAAAAAAGTTTGCTTGTAGGTGCTAGAGAGTGCCTGAAACTGCCAGACAAAAAAAGAAAAACCCATTAGTTACAATGGGTTAGCTTACGATTACTGCTTGTAAATGCTAGTCAGTGCTAGACGTAAATTTATTCCCATTCGATTGTTAATAAGTAATTATTTCTTTTTAATTTCAGTGGGTTATAACCACGCGCCAACTCAAATACCATAGAAAATACCATGTTTAATAATTTATTTGAAAATAATTCATGTTTTAACTGAACGACCTAGCTAATTGTACCGAAAATCCACTTAATCAGGAAAAACAAGCCAATGGAGACGTAACCGTACCTCTCAACGCCTACTAACCTGAAGATTCCGATATATTACAACACCCGTACTCCATATCAGAGATAAATAAAATAAGGGGTCTCGATAGCAACTTTACAGATTTGCTTCAAAATAGTGTCCGAGCGACTGTTTCAAGTTACCTTTAATAGACGAAGTCTTTACAGGTAACACTCAACTACTGATTGGTGACCGAAGCCAGTTTAATCGCAAGCCAACCTATAGCTGCAGTTAACGGGAAAGTCATCACGGCTAAAACCCTGAATCACTGAGGAACTCTAGGTGTATCCAACTGGAGGGAAGACTGAACCAGACCTGCCTCCTTCGCTGGCTCAGTAATTGTATAGCCCAACGCTTCATAACCTCGCTGGCGCTTACGAAACATGCGCTCCAGCATTGGCAGGGAGTAATCTACATAGTCGTAAATGATGACCCTCTCCTTTCCCTCAGCCTGACGATGGATGCGACCGGCGTATTGGGCTAAAGAACCTTTCCACGATATAGGTAACACCAGAAACAGCGTGTCCAACCGGGGCAGATCAAAACCTTCACCGATATATTTGCCCGTCGCTATCAAAACCTGCGTATCGGTCAACCGTTCCGTCACGGCCTTTCGCGCCTTTACTCCCATCCCCCCGCGCAACAACTCATAAGTTACGTCCTGCTGCCCGAGCAACTCCCCCAATAGTTCGGCGTGCTCACGCCGCTCCGTCAGTAAAATCGGGTTACGCTGCTCACTCAAGCTACCCAACACGTCTTCGACAATCTGTTGATTTCTGGCCTCATGAGTCATCAACCACCGGTACACATCAGCAATATGCGGCCGAGCCTCTTCCTGAGTAATTTCTAATGGGGGAGCATGATAAAGCGAGCGCTTCACCACTCGCTGCTCAAATTTTTGCTGTCCGGCCGCTTTAGCTACATGCCGAATAGGGCCTGCTTGCATGAAGATAATCGGCTGATGGCCATCACGCCGTTCAGGGGTGGCGGTGATACCCACGACATAGCGAGCATACACCTCGGACATTAGTCGCTCATAGTTCGGAGCGGATATGTGGTGACACTCATCGATGATGATCTGCCCGTACTGAAACAACACCTCATCGACCGTATTATCTTTTCTGTTAATAAGGCTTTGATAGGTCGCCACATCGATCTGCCCCGTCGCTTTTCGCTTTCCCGCGCCTATGACACCGATATCGACGCCTGATAAAAATGAGGTCAATCGCTCCCGCCATTGATCGAGTAACTGACGGTTATGCACCAGTATCAAGGTATTGACCTTGCGTTTGTGAATCATGCCAATGGCTGCCACTGTTTTGCCAAAAGCGGTGGGCGCCTGCAGTACACCGATATCATGTTTACAGAGATCTGTGACGGCTCTCTTCTGATCTTTGCGCAACTCCCCCAGAAAATTTATGCCTTTTAGGCGCTGCCCTGAACTGCGTTTATCCTCCATATCAACGTTAATTGACTGCTCTTCCAACAAGGCAACAACCTCATCAAGACAGCCTCGTGGTAGCGCCAAATAACCCTGTTCAATCTCCGCCAGGCAAATAAATCGTGGAATGCCATTCGTTGAAAACCGCAACGCTTGTGTTTTAAAAAACACAGGGTTAGAGAAACTGGCAATGCGCTTTATCCGAGCAACCAAAGCCTGCGGCAACTGCGCTATCGGAAAATACAGTTTGTTTGCCAATACCAGCTCTAACCCTTCCGGACAGCCTGAAATATGCGCCTTTGCGACAGGGATGCTTCTCTCCCAAGGCTTAACATCCGCTATCGGTGAATGTTTTACATTACTGTCATTGTCAGCACTGACACGGCCTAAACACTCATATAAATGTTTGGCACTGACTTTCAGCACTGAAGCCAAATACCCCCATTGATCCGGGTAGGGCTGAAAGTGCTCGTTGATAAACGCGCTATTGCCGGATTTCCGAGGGAGATACTGCAACGGTAAGGCGATAAGATTGCCAAAGCCACCGGCCGGTATCGTATCTTGATTAGGGAATAGACGGTCATAAGATTCAAATGAAAGTCCGGCATGCTGCTCCATCGCTTTATCTAGTAAAGCAAAGCCCAGGCGGCGAGCATCTTTAGCGGCGATAGCCTGCTCAAAGAAAATCCAGACGTGCGCCCCATTGCCCGAGCGTGAACGCTCTATCGCACAGCTAATGTCCCAGTTTTCACAAACTTGTCGAAACGCAGTAACAGCTTGCTGCCAGTCAGCCTTGTCGAAGTCGGCGGCTAACAGCCAACATTGATCCTCTGTCGACAAAGGGTAAAGCCCAACCGTCTTCTTACCGGAGAGGTGATCGTAAACAGCCAGTTTATCCAATGGTAAATAAGCACGGTGACTGCACTCACCGCATTTCACCTTGGGCTTGTTGCAAATACCCTGCTGCCACTCATTGGCGCAGGCGACGGAATAACCACTTCGGCCCTGTTTATTCTCCCAACGCAGCGCATAGATATCTTCGCGGCCTTGGAATAAGTTAATAATAAGCTCTACCTTTTGCTGGGTAGTCAGTGTGCTGTGATTTGACAGTGAAACAGAAGGAATAATTGATAGCTGTCGCTGAGCGGCTAGCTGAGTTTGTCGATCCAGCAACTCTGCCTTGCGCAGATCAATAGCGGCAATCTCCACGTCAATAGATTGTAATTCCCGATCTATTTCTGTCATTTCACAATCCAAACTGTTGAGTTCGTAGAACCCAAATAAGCTGATACACATTAGCCATTAACAACTGACTATCAGCATGTATTTACAATAAATCTCTATGAGCCCGAACGATAGCAAAGGAATCGAACCACCTATAACCTATGGATTTTGAATGTAGCTTCTTCCCATGAGCTGATTATTTCGGCTATTCGACTTATAAATTGACCTAGATAAGACGACCTCCAATGGCAATATATCAACCGTAACATTGATTCCGAACAGTAACACTGTTACTGTTACCGTGCAATTTTAATGTTAACTAGCTGATTTCTATGAATACCAAAACCAAAACTGACCTGCTTCAGCTGCTGACTAGCTATGTGAACGAGGTGTTCACAGAGCTACAGCTAAGTGGTGACTGGCTAGAATCTACGCAACTCCCCCTCTATTTACAGGGTGGATACTGCTACAGAAAAGCAACACTACAGGGGCAAACGTGCCTCCTCATGCTGGATAGAGGTGACGAACAGACTGATAAGGCTGCTGCTCTAAAGAAGCACCTCAAAGTCATCGGCCAGTATTTTCCCGGCCCTATTATCTATGTCGTTGAGAACACCGCATCTTTTAATCGCAAGCGCCTGGTAGAGCAGCGAATCGCCTTTATTGTGCCTGGAAAGCAGTTATACCTACCCTTTGCTGCAACCGATTTACGCGATCACTTTACGGCAACTAATCAATTCCCTGCTGCTGAGCCTAAGAAACTGGGCGCTGTCGCCCAACAGATAGTCTTACGCCAGCTTTATCAACGTGGGGATGAAGCGTTACCTGCTCAACAAATCGCCGAGCAACTTGCCGTTAGCAAAATGACCGTTTCTCGGGCGTACAGCGAACTGGCTGCCTGCGGTTTAGCTAATATCATTGCCATCGGCCGGCAAAAACAGCTGCGTTTTATTCACCATGGCCTGCAACTCTGGGAACAAGCACTGCAGTACCTGCGCAGCCCGATTAAAAAGCAACTGTGGATTGATCGCGAGGATTACGAAACCAACCAATACTCTCTAGGTATTGAAGCAGGTGAAACGGCCCTATCTGCACTGGGCATGATAATGACACCTAAACACAAGGTAATTGCCGTTAACGCAAAAGACTGGCCAGGTTTAAAAAAGCTAATGCATCTCAAAGAGTTGCCTCACGGCTTTGGTCGGAGCGGTGAAAGTGTAGCCGTTGAATTGTGGCGCTATGATCCCGCCCTACTGAGCGAACATCGTGCCGTTGATCGCCTCTCTTTATATTTAAGCCTAGACGAAAAATATGATGACCGTCTGGACATCGCCAAAGATGAACTACTTGAAGGGCTATTCAAAGGACAAGGAAATAAACATTGATTCAAGGTTTGAATACGTTTAAAGAATTTTTTAAAGGCTATGAAGATCGCTATACATTGATAGGCGGTGTGGCCTGCTATCTGTCTATGAAAGTTGCCGGTCTAGACTTTCGTGCCACTAAAGACCTCGACATCGTACTCTGCACTGAAGCGCTAGACGCCGAGTTTGTCCAAAGGTTTTGGACCTTCATCAAAACCGGCGAGTACGAACACCAAGAAAAAAGTATGGGGAATAGGCAATTCTATCGCTTCACGAAGCCAGCTAACACAAACTACCCAGTGATGCTTGAGCTGTTTTCAAGAAAGCCCGAAGACGTACTGTTAGAGGGTGACGCTGATCTGACGCCAATTCCAATGGATGAAGCCGTCTCCAGTTTGTCAGCAATCTTGCTGGATGATGATTACTACCAGTGCATTCAGGACGGAAAAGAGATTCTAGATGGCGTTTCTATTTTGAAGGTTGAATACATCATCCCCTTTAAAATGAAAGCCTGGAGCGACCTCACCCAGCGTAAAGCAAACGGCGATAAGGTCGATTCAAAGACTATTAAAAAGCACAAAAACGATGTTCTGAAGATTTCACAACTGCTGAGCCCTCAGCTGCGAGTAGAACTCCCAGACTCCATCAAAGATGACATGCGTATTTTCATCGCAGGTATTGCCGATGACCCGGTAGATATGAGGAACCTTGGATTGGCAGGGCTAACACTGAAGCAAATAATCGACAGCATACACGCAATCTACAGGCTCAATTGAGGGCGGCAAACTATCCATAGTGCTTCCAAATATGGAAGCATGATCTTCTAGGATAACTTTGTAGAGCTTGCCGCTAGACTTCAAGTTTCAAAGCTTGACATCAGTAAGCATGCTAACCTTTCCTTCAAACTCTAAATACCATGGTCAATTAGAGGCATTTTTTCGTACAAATATCCTTTGGCATCAGATAATCAGCTATTCTCGATACCATGATGCACTGAAAAAGCATGTCATGGCATTTATCCAGATCCACAATATTAAGCTGGACGATACCATGCAGAATTCTCTATTTGACCATGGTAGCAGTGCCTAGCATTACCATAAAAAATAAGAAAAACGTTCAACCACTCTGGGTTACATGTTTTCTTGCAGGTGCCAGACGATACCAGATGCTGCTTATCAGTGCCTGTCACTCCCACTCAATGGTCGCCGGCGGTTTACTCGACACATCGTACGTTACGCGTGACACACCACTAATTTCATTGATGATACGGCCCGACACCTTCTCTAATAAATCATAAGCGGATATGTGGTGACACCCGTCGATGATGATCTGCCCGTACTGAAACAACACCCCATCGACCGTATTATCTTTTCTGTTTATCAGGCTTTGATAGGTGGCCACATCGATCTGCCCCGTCGCTTTTCGCTTGCCCGCGCCTATGACACCGATATCGACGCCTGATAAAAATGAGGTCATTCGCTCCCGCCATTGATCGAGTAACTGACAGTTATGCACCATATTGGGTATTGATACCCTATCCATCGAATCAGCAGCCACTGAAGACGGACAAAGCGACGTTAATGTCGCCATCGGTAAATATCTCAATGCAAAAGCCTACCTGGAGCTGGAGCGCACGCCGAATCCATCCATCACAACCCTGGAAGGATAATCTCGAAATTGAACTGACACCCAATATCAATCTGGAAAACTCGACCGGGGGCCACACAGGTATTGAAGGCGCGAAGGTCAAGTGGAAACGAGACTACTAGGGAGCCTCTGAACAAGTCTATGATTGGGCGCTTCTGGATGACTATAATCACTGACAACTTTATAACCCCAGCTCCAAGCGCTTTTTCTTAGGTGACTTCGATACTTTAGAAGGATAATGTATCCATGAATAGTCTAATCATGAAGTGATCTATCCGATCAGTTGTGAAATGGCGCGCACTATTATGGCTAAAAATATGATTAAAAATTCCATGCTAGAACTCAATCGTATTATTCAAGGGGCGGCTCAGGCGGCTAGTACGCAAGAGCAGGTGCAGTTGATTGTGGATGCCATCAGCGATGTAGTAGCCACTGATATCTGCAGCCTGTACCGACAAACCGACGATGAAGCGATGGAGCTTATCGCCAGCCATGGTTTGGCAAAAGGGCATCCCTTTATCATTCCGGCCAATCAGGGCTTAGTGGGACGCGTGGCGCAATCGCGTCATAGTATTAACGTTATACATCCAGATGAACACCCCGACTATTACTATGTCGCGGGCTGTAACGAAGAACAGTTCCACAGTTTTTGCGGTATACCGCTAGTGCACCGCGGTGATGTAATCGGTGTGTTGGTGGTACAGAGCCGCCGCGCCGAATCCCTAGCAACTGAGCAGGAGGCATTTTTGACAACACTGGCAATGCATTTAGCGCTATTGCTTGCTTCTTTGCCCTCGCAGTTGTCCCTACAACCCAGACTGTTGCAGAACGATTATCGGCAGGGTATCAGTGGCGCACCGGGGATTGCCATCGGTAGTGCAAGCGTTAGGCAAGCGGCAGGACTCGCTAGGGTTATGGAATCCAATGGCGAAAATATCGACGATGAACTCGCCCACTGGTCACGCTTAAAAACAACGGTTATCAACGAACTAAAGCGCGAACGGCAGGTCGTTGAACAAACCCTCGGTGACAATCTAGCAGCGGTTATTGATGCCTACCAAATGCTGTTGGACGACCCAGGTTTTGGCGCGCAGATTACCGATACCATTAAAACGGGGAAATCCTTGCCCTGGGCACTAAAACGAACAGTAAGTTATTTTTCTGAACTGTTTAAAGAGATGGACGACCCCTATCTTCGCGCCCGCCATGAAGATATCGAACAATTAGGTGACAAGCTTTATCTAGCCTGGTTAAGCAGTGATTCTATCGTTGTTGGGATCGACGATGAGACCGATAATGAATCCGCTATTATACTGGTAGGCCATCAATTAAGTGTTTCGGATATTGTCAGCCTGCCT
>JBNMPW010000099.1:0-11440 GCA_051277205.1 Oceanicoccus sp.
ACGGATTGGTAATAAATGGCACGTTGAACGTAGCTCTAAATACAATCGCCGATTGAATGCGCTTAATACTGAGTTTGGCATTAGTGGACCTGCGGCAAATAGTCCGCGCATGCGAACCGGCGCGGACCCAGATGCGACTGCGATAATCGGCACCATCAATAATTGCGCAGGTGGGATTACCCCATGGGGTACTTATATAACTTGCGAAGAGAATATAAATTATTACTTCTCTGGAACGCTACCAGTAGGTCATCCTGAAGAAGGTAATCTAAAGCGTTACAATTTCGGATTAGAGTTATTTCATTGGTCAAAATTCGATAAACGCTTCGATGTATCGATAGAGCCAAACGAACCAAATCGCTTCGGTTGGATAGTAGAAATTGATCCTTTTGATCCCTCATCCAAGCCCATTAAACGTACCGCGCTGGGTCGGTTTAAGCATGAAGGTGGTGAGAATATTATCGCCAGTGATGGCCGGCTGGTGGTTTATATGGGTGATGATCAACGAGGAGAGTATTTATACAAGTTCGTCAGCCGCGATAAAGTTGATGTAGAAAATCGTATGGCGAATAGAAACCTTCTCGATTACGGCAATCTTTATGCCGCGAAGTTAAGTGAAGATGGCAGTTTGAAATGGTTGCTATTAGATATTGAAAATCCTTTGTTAGCGCGTGAATTTGAATCCCAGGCTGACATTCTGATTCAGCCGCGCAGTGCGGCTGATCTTTTAGGTGCTACCCGTTTGGATCGCCCCGAAGATGTAGTGCCAAACCCCAAAACCGGCAAGGTATTCGTTATGTTGACTAACAATACTAAGCGTACCGAGGATCAAGTGGATGCCCCTAACCCTAGAGCGCAAAACAGCTTTGGGCATATTATTGAAATATCTGAGACTGATCAAAATCATAGTAGCATCTCAGGCCATTGGGACATCGTTGTATTATGCGGTGACCCAAATAATAGCAATCATGGCGCGAAGTGGAATGACAACACCACTGAAAATGGCTGGTTTACCAGTCCCGACAACGGTGTTATCGATCCAGCTGGCCGACTATGGGTGGCGACAGATCAAGGTGAGAAAGTACAGATGAGTGGCACCAATGATGGGCTTTGGGCGTTAGAAACTGAAGGCGCTGGTCGTGGTACAGGTAAGATGTTTTTTAGAGCGCCGAACGGTGCAGAATTATGTGGGCCTATATTCTCGGATAATGGCGAAAGTCTATTTGTCTCGATTCAACATCCAGGCGATATAAATACTCAGCCTTTTGCTACGAGGTTTGATACGGCAACAACGCTTTGGCCAGATTTTAACGACGGTACTCCACCACGGCCTTCGTTGATGGCTATTCGTCGTAAAGGTGGTGGCTCGGTAGGGTAGTTATGTAGAGCGCCTCCTTTCCGCGCGCGTTCAGTGCCTACTTTGATAAGACTCAAAATAGCCCTTAACGTCTAATTTCACGAAGCGATCATAGTCAAGCGGGGCTACTTCTTCTAAATGAGTTAAACGATGGCGCCTATGTTTTGGAAAAACTGAGAAATTAGGCGTATATGGTAGCGTTAGCCGGTAATCCTCAATGAACCTATTTACCCTCCATGTTAAGAATATTTGACATTTGTTGTTTGAAACCCCATCCTTCATGTTAACTATTATTAACATCGGAGATAAAATGTCCTTTCAAGAAAAATCTGCTTGGATCATGTCGATCGCTTTGCTGCTTAGCGGCATACTCTATCTTACTCAGATCATGTCAATGTCGTCTGCTCTTGGGGCGTTGGCGCCACCTACTATACCCATCATTATCGCCTACACGATTACCTTGGTAGTTGTAACAACACTCGGTCACATCGGTATCGCCATTTTTGCACCCAAGGAGGCTAATGCCTCTAGCGATGAACGTGAGAGACAAATAGTGGGCCGAGCCGCTCATCTGTCTAGCTATGCACTCGCTGCGAGCGTGGTTCTTTGTCTCGGCTTTTATCTAATATCGCATGATGGAAATGTACTTTTCTATGGCGTTTTTGGCAGTCTTATCATCAGCCAACTGGCTGAATATGCTTTCCAAGTCCATTTTCACCGAGCAGGATTGTAGCTGATGGCACGTCTTATACCCATTTCGAATTGCGTGCGGGAATTGCGCGAAGAACACGGATCAATGACTCAAGCAGAACTGGGAGATCTCATTGGTGTCACTCGCCAGACCGTTGCCGCTATCGAGAAAAGACAGTACTCACCTTCATTGGAAAGTGCATTTCGGATCTCTCGTATCTTCGAAACCCCAATTGATGACGTATTTTACTGGGAAGAGTAGCGAGTAAATTGCCAGCTTAGTTGTTGGCTGATCAAAAATGAGCCATTACGCTACTGATATAATTAAAACTCGATGTACTTATCGATGACATCGAGTCTAGGTATGTTTACGTTGAAACCTTAATAAGCGCCTTCACTGTAAACAAGCTCATAACTATGGCTGTATATTTCTATAATATTACCAAATGGGTCTTCCATATAGATCATGCGATAAGGTTTCTCCCCTGGATAGTAATAACGCGGTTTTTCCATTCGCTTTTTA
This sequence comes from Oceanicoccus sp., assembly GCA_051277205.1. GTDB lineage: Bacteria > Pseudomonadota > Gammaproteobacteria > Pseudomonadales > Dasaniaceae > Oceanicoccus. The sequence goes on from JBNMPW010000099.1 coordinate 2,571, forward strand.
CCACCAGCGGCTACAATTCTTTCCGCAAGTTCTTCTACATTGGGGTCTTGAACGCAAAAGTGGAATACACCGGTTTTCCAGTATTCAAAGTTATCTTCAGGGTTAACTTGATTCTTAAACTCAAAGAGCTCAATACCGATCCGGTCACCTGTTGATAGATGAGCAATTCGAAATTTCTCCCAATTACCGCCAAATACATCAGTACACATTGCTCCTATTGGACTGTCGTCTTCAACAATTTCAGTGGGCTCCATTATTAAATACCAGCCCATGACTTCGGTATAAAACTTAACAGCATGCTCCAGATCAGGCACTGAAATACCAATATGTGAAAAGTTACGTGGGTATACATTACTCATGGTTGCTTGCTCCTCGTTTAGGTTAACACTAGATTACAGCCAGCCATTAATCATGTAAAATTATCATTTATTATTTAAATGAGTATTTTTTGTAATGATAAATCCTATCTGGTTACGCAGCTTCTGCACGCTTGTTGAAATAACTCACTTCACCCGTACCGCTGAGCAGCTGAACATGACGCAGTCGGGCGTTAGTCAGCACATCCGAAAACTGGAGGATCATCTTGGACTGCCCTTGCTGATAAGACATGGCAAGCGGTTCACACTTACTGATGCTGGAGAAAGCCTCTACCGCGAAGGGCGGGAGGTGATATACGCCTTGTCTGAGATTGAGGTCCGGCTTGGAGCCAACCCCGCTTATGAGGGCGTGGTTAAAATTGCGTCGCCTGGGAGTATGGGACTTAAGCTCTACCGCCATCTATTAACGGTGCAACAACAAAATCCCAAGCTTGTTATTGATTATCGCTTTGCCCCTAACGCCAGCGTTGAAAAATTAATAGCCGAAAATGACGTTGATCTGGGGTTTATGACCAGCCCATCGACGTTAGCTGACGTCAGTTGTAATCCGGTTGCTGAGGAAGCGCTACGCTTGATTACCCCCTTATGGATAACCAAGCCCAGTTGGCAGCAACTATTGATGCTCGGTTTTATAGACCACCCCGATGGTGCTTATCACGCCGGTCAGCTTTTGAGTGCTAACTATCCCGAGTTTCAACATGTTAGGCAGTTCGATCCGGCCGGATTTTCAAATCAAATCAATTTAATACTTGAGCCAGTAAGCATGGGTCTGGGTTTCACGGTATTACCCTCTTATGCTGTTGAAGCGTTTCAGAATTCAGCCGGTATTAACGTCCATCGTTTACCCAATCAAGTCAGTGAAACGCTTTACCTTGGCTTGCATCACAATAAAGCCTTAGCCAATAGAGTTAAGACGGTCATTGCTGAGGCTAAGGCTTGTCTTGGGTAACTTGCCTTAGCTAAGATGCTTAATGGGAAACTAAACGTTCACCCTTTGTGAGGTCTGCATTCATCGCACGATTATAGCCGCCCAGATGGCCTTGCTAATGTTTATCTGCCAAATTCTCGGCCACTACTACCGATAGGCGAGTTTTTTATTGGAAAATCTACTGACCAACTAAGTTTGGCTACTGGTATTAAATCGCTGCGACTTAATAAAGGAAACAATATCTTCTTATCGCCATATTCTATAAAATTTGGTTTTTTATCGCCGGAGAAGATTAATGGGCAGAGCCTATCAAAACCGCAAAGAGTCGATGGCTAAAACCTCTGACGCCAAAGCTAAGGTATACAGCCGGTATGGCCGCGAAATTTACGTCTGTGCTAAAGCGGGTGGCTTTGAACCAGAGGGTAATCTAGCTCTGCGTGGATTGATTGACCGTGCCAAAAAAGACCAAGTCCCCAGCCATGTTATCGAAAAAGCCATTACCAAAGCCAAAGGTGGTGGCGGCGAAGATTTTGCACCCGCCATTTATGAGGGCTATGGTCCCGGCAGCACCATGGTGATGATTGAGTGCCTGACTGATAACTCCAATCGTACTTTTGGCGATGTCCGGCTGTGCTTTACAAAAACCAAGTGCAAGATCGGTACCCAAGGTAGCGTTAGCCACATGTTCGACCACAGTGCCATCTTCGTTTTTAAGCACGACGATGAAGAAGTGGTACTTGAAGCGTTAATGATGGATGACGTAGATGTCAGCGATATCGAAAGCGACGATGGCATGATGTCCGTATTTGTACCACACAATGAATTTTTTAAGGCCAAACAGGCATTAACCACTAACTTTGGTGAGATCGACTTTGAGATTGCCGAAATTCAGTATATCCCTCAAAACACAGCTCCCATCAACGATGCTGACACGCTTGCCTTGTTTGAACGATTTATGGATATGATCAATGATCTAGATGATGTGCAAAATGTTTATCACAATGCCGAGGTCTAGCTAGAGGGACGGCAAGTAAAAGAAGAATATTGTCATTATCGTTGGTATTAGCCGTCAACAACTGAGCCATTTATCGCAGAAAAATACTGATTCTGTCGGCTCAAAATTGCTCTTCGATGATAGCTATAGCAAGTAACAGGGTCATTACCTAGCAAGCCGAATACCAGAGAACTGCCAGCGGGTTTCCGGGTAGAAAAAGTTTCGGTAACTGTTTCTGATGTGAGACTGACTAGTGACACAGGAGCCACCTCTCAGCACCAATTGATTGCACATAAACTTGCCATTGTATTCGCCGACAGCACCCTCATCGGCAACAAAACCAGGGTATGGCTGGTAAGCACTGGACGTCCATTCCCACAAATCGCCAAATAATTGCTGCAGATGATTAGCGCTTTTCTCACTGTTATCTTGCTGCACTGTAACGGCTTTCAGCTGTCCAGATTCGACAAAGTTACCGTCTGTGGTTGGCTGCTGTTTGGCAACATGCTCCCACTCAAACTCGGTCAATAATCTAGCCTTACACCAGCGGGCAAACGCATCCGCTTCATAGGCACTGATATGCGATACCGGCTCTTCAGGATCAATGGGCTGCAAACCATTTAAAGTGAAATGCATGCGCTGCCCTGCGGTTGGCTGCTGCCAATAAAGCGGGGCTTGCCACTGTTGCTGCTTTATTTTATCCCAGCCATCACTGAGCCAGAGCTCAGAACGCTGATAGCCGCTATCGTCGATAAAAGCCATATACTCAGCATTGGTTACCAACCTACTACTGACTTCAAAAGGTGTAAGAAAATGCTGATGAAGAGGCCCTTCATTATCAAAAATAAAACCGCTACCCTGCTCGGCACCAATCTCTATCAAACCACCGTCAAATGACAGCCATTGTTGTTTAGGATGATCGACGACTGAATTAAGTACCGCTTGCGGCGCCTCTAATGAGCCAGAATTATTGCTATAAGTTGGCGCCAATGGATTTTGAAAGAAGTTATATTTTAAATCAGTAAAAAAAAGTTCTTGATGCTGCTGTTCATGGTTAATGCCCAAGGTGACCAAGGCAAGTATGTCTTGCTGATAATCTTCCGTACAATTTTTTATTAATCGCGCAACTCTGTCGCTGACATTGTTACGATATTGATAAACATCAGCGACAGTTGGCCGTGATAACAGCGCCCTTTTAGCTCGTGAAAATTGCTCGCCAACGCTGTTATAATAGGAATTAAATAATATTTCATACGCTGGCTGAAAAGGAAAGAAATCAGCTTCATAATGCTTCAGTATAAAGGTTTCAAAAAACCAGGTGGTATGGGCCAAATGCCATTTTGCCGGACTGGTCTCAGCCATTGCCTGTAAACCATAATCTTCAGTTTCTAGTGGCTGACAAAACATCTCGCTAAGTTTACGGGCCGTCAAAAAACCTGTTAGCGCCTGCTCTTTTTCATTGTCAGCGACACAATCTTTTGCTGCTTTCATAATGATGACTTTATCGTTGTTTTTTTAACGTTGCCAAAGCACTGCTTTGACTTGATATATTTTCTCGTTCAAGTGCTATATTACCGCTAATCCACACTTTTTCCAGCTGAATTTTGCACGCCATAGTGGCGCCGGTAGATGATAGCTGATGAGCATGGAATTGTTGTTCAGAATCTACCTGCGGATCTCGCTGCTGCTGCCAGTAGCTGGTCAATACACGACAAGCAGAGCCAGTGGCTTTATCTTCATCAGTGCCATACTGTGGCGCAAAATAACGCAGGTTGAAATCATCTGACGAGCGGCTGTTTTTTTGAGTGGCAATAATCGAGCGGCGAGTACTGACTATTAAGGCTTTAAAATTAACACTTAGCTTTGCCAAATCAACATCTGGACGCCACTCAATAACCCAATAACTGCTGTCACCACCTACCCGCGTCATTTTTTCAGGTGCGACACTAAAACAAGCCGCCACCTGCAAGGACTCTTCATCGCTCTCACTACAACCAAGCGGCAAAGACTCAAAACCTATCCAAATAAAGTCTTTCTCTCGCTTAACCGCTATAGACTCTTGCGTGGTCTGCAACACCAAACTACGACTAGAAAAGTTATCATCATAATTATGCTCCAGTATGACAGCTGCAGATGCCAACAAACCATGACCACAAGTTTGAATACGTTGTTGGCAATTAAAAGTGTCTACCTTATAAATACCCGCGCGCTCTCCAGAGAGACAAAAGCAGCTGGCATCACAATCACTACGACTTGCTATAGCCTGCATTGATTGCAGGCTTATAGCACTGTCGAGCAGATAAACATCCGCTGTAGACCCCGCCTTATCGGCATCAAAAAAAACACGAGCAAACCAGTAATCAGGCATCAACGACATAAGCCAGTCCAGTTAGATAACACACTTGAGTTTGCACAGATTTTTTTCCTGAAATTTACCGGTATTAGCCCGCTCACTATCTACCGGCAAGTCTAACAGTAACGTTTATATAACACAGAGCACTTTCACCTAAAGAGTCTGCGTAGCTTTCTTATACGTTTAGACCGCCCGATCTACAAGGTCGCCGGTACAGCTGCGCGCTGCGGTAAATTTATAAACGGTAGTGGACGGATTTGGCATTTAATTTCCATACCATTAACCACTACAAAAGCGCGTTCAATATCTGCATGCTCCGCTTTAATGGAGGCAAAGCCTATCCATTGTTGCTGCACTACATGCCATACGATAGACGGCAATGTGCCTACCAGATAGGTCTGCCCCGCGATAATAGCAAACAACATTTGCCCCTCTACTAAATCACATTTTTCAACGACACTAACACCCTTCATTCGAAAACGAGGGCCTTCTTGTTTACACAGGGTCAACGCATCTTTACCGGCAAACGGCAGATCCCGATCAAGCTTTACATTCCAGCCCAGAGTTAATTCATAAGGGCTGCGCTCCTTATCAAGGTTGCTAAATTCACCCGCCGTATCCCAACCGGGCACAATCATGCCAGCCTCTATACGGCATATCTGTAAAGCTGATAAGCCATAACCGGGGACAATAAAACCTAACGCAGCTTCAGCATCGGCGAAGGCCTGTGCAACGGCGGTTATCGCTGCAGGGGGAAACCAAATTTCATAACCCAAGTCGCCAGTAAAGCCTAAACGCCCCAGTAAAATATTATGACTACCTAATTGAAAGTGCTTGAGTTCAAAGGGCGCTAACATCTCAACTGCGTCGAAACCAAAATGCGCCAGTACCGCGCAGGATTTTGGCCCTTGCAACGCCAGCCCAGCTTGTAGCTCTGTTTCAATAGTGATTCGCAGATCATTAAAATCATTATATTTGGCAAAGTGATCATCCAGATCCAACTCTGAAATAAACAGAGAATAATCATCCTCAGAAAACTTATTAACAATGCCGTCGTCGATTAATAAACCGCGCTCATCGCAGATCAAACCGTAGGCTGAATGCATCGGCGCTAACTGACTAACTGGAGCGGTGAGAACTCGATCTAGAAAAGCACCGGCATCAGTACCGCGAAAACAATATTTCTTCATCGGTGAGGCGTCGAACATGGCGCAATTATGACGAATCGCCTGATATTCATCGAGCACGTTTGAGAAGTGCATGGGCAAACAGAAACCATTCCAAACGTCATAGTCACAGCTTGGCGTTGTTGCTATATATTCATCACTATTAAACATTGAGTGCCGACTCACAAAATCACTCAATACACTTTTTTTGATCGTTTGGTTCATACGTCTTCCTGATAACAACGACGGCGTTGACTAAATCAGATTTTAAAACAAATACAACAAAAATATTAGCGCTAAATAGTGACAGTTTTAGCTTTTTTACCTTTTTATGACCGTATTGGGATTAAAGACTATCTCTTAACTTATAAAACTACAGACGCGATACTATTATCAGCTTGATAACGGGACAATAACGTTAAGATAACGTGATATTTGCGTGATACATTCGCTCTACTGATCACTGCACAATGACCTCGTCCAACTAACCCGACGAGGCAATTATGAAACACTCACTCACATCCATTGTATCCGCCAGTGTATTTATTAGCGGCGCCCTATTCACCAGCCCAGTTAATGCCGCTGAATATTTGCTCACCATCAGCAATCTAACGCGTGGTATATATTTCACGCCGTTGTTAGTAGCGGCACATAACCGTTCAGCGAGCCTATTTACCGCTGGCGAAACAGCATCCGCCGGTTTGCAAGCGATGGCAGAAGGCGGTGACATTTCGGGTCTCGTAGCAGACCTACAAAGTTTAAACGCGACTATAATAGAAAACCCTGCCGCTGGTTTATTAGGCCCCGGCGCAACTACCACAGCCACTCTTAACACCGATGGCAGCCCTGATAACACCTTACTTTCAACAGTCGCCATGATGCTGCCTACCAACGATGGCTTTGTCGGTTTAAACAGTGTGATGTTACCTTCCACAGTCGGAGAGAGTTTGACTTATCAGGTCGATGCCTATGACGCTGGTACCGAAGCTAATGATGAAGTGCGCGGCAGTGGTGCCCCCGGAATGCCAGGATTTCCAGCCCCAGGACCTATCGATACCGCCTCTGGTAACAACGCTACTGGTATCAATTCCACAGCAGAAAGTTTTATTCATATCCATCGTAATGTCTTAGGGGATTTCTCTTCTGCCGATGGAATCAGTGATATAGATGCCACCGTACACCGTTGGTTAAACCCAGTTGCTCGATTCACAGTTGAGCTCATCAGCGAATAAGGTGGTCACTATGAAAAACTTTATAATGTGTAAAACAACATCAATAAGCGTTATTGCAGCGTCAGTGTTATTGCTTGGATGCGATAATAACAGCCGTAGCAGTGGAGAAGCGCCAGCACCCTATAGCTATGAGATAACCGTCAGCAACCTGACCCTAGGACAACCCCTTTCGCCCATAGCAATTATTGCCCATGACGGCAGTTATGAGCTATTCAGCATTGGTAGCGTGGCTAGTGTGGTCCTGGAAATGATGGCTGAAGACGGTGACAACAACGCTTTACTGGCGGATGCAGAAAGTGCTGGTGCGTTGACAACGTTATCAGGCACAGCGCCGGTTGGACCTTCAGCTACTGACACTTTCACGGTTGAATTAACGGCCGAGCAAGCAATAACAGCTGAGTTGTCTATTAGCACCATGTTGGTTAACAGCAATGATGCTTTTGCCGCTGTCAGCAGCAGTTTAGCGTTGATGACAGTGGATCAATCAGTGGTACTGACGGGTATCAGCTATGACTCAGGAACAGAAGCCAATAGCGAAGCAGCTGGCACCATACCAGGGCCGGCTGATGGCGGCACAGGCTTTGACGCAAGCCGAGATGACATTGCCGATCGAGTAACTATGCATAGCGGCGTCATTAGCGCTGACGACGGTTTGGCGGGCTCGACACTGAGTCAGCTGCACCGCTGGGACAACCCCGTAATAAGGGTGACCATTACCCGCACGCAGTAATTAATCGCCAGCACAAGGCGATCATTAATTCCCCAGTGGACGCCTCCCGTCGATGCCCCCACTGGGGAATTAATCAATCTATCAGCAGTCAGACTGTTCAATAACCATCTGTAAACTAGGCAGCAATGGAAAAAATAATGACTAAGCGGATTCTCATTGTAGAAGATGACCATGATATTGCAGGGCTCATGCAGCTCCACCTCGCTGATATTACAACAGACATTGTACATATTGATGAAGGCGAGGCCGGCTTAAAACAAGCGCAAGAAAACCACTGGGATGTCATCATTTTAGATGTGCGCCTGCCCGGTATGGATGGGCTAAATATTTGTAAGCGTATCCGCGAGAACAACCATCGTGTGCCTATTTTAATGGTAACCGCTAAAACCACTGAGCTCGACCGTGTACTGGGGCTTGAAATAGGGGCCGACGACTACATTAGCAAACCCTTCAGCGTGGTTGAATTTATTGCCAGGGTACGAGCCGCAATGCGTCGCGCATCTGCAATGTCAGAAAAAACCGAAACTGAGAATGTGTCTCTTGGCGATATCAACATATCTATACAACAGCGCGAGGCGACGGTCGCCGAAAAGAATCTTGACCTGACACCGAAAGAATTTGACCTGCTACTACACTTTGCCAAAAATCCCGGTAAAGTTTTTCGTCGAGCAGAGTTATTAGACACCATCTGGGGTTATGGGCATGAAGGCTATGAGCATACTGTAAACAGTCATATTAATAGACTACGAGCTAAGTTAGAGAAAGACCCCGTTAACCCAGATTACATCACAACAGTGTGGGGTGTCGGTTACAAAATGGCATACCTGAGATAAGCCCGCACTTATGAACACTATACTGCCAGAAAAAATCATATTGTTGTCATTGCAAATAAAACTCTCCGTCACTTTATTCGGTTTACTGATTATTATTGGCGCCAGTATATCGTGGTTAGCAGAGAGCACAGCAAACCGCTATTCCTTGGAGTTTTATCAACAACTAAATACTCCCATTGCCATGTATATGACCGGAGAGCGGCAATTTATCAGTCAGGGCGTGGCTAATAAAGATTCACTAGAAGATCTAGCCCACC
>JBNMPW010000100.1:0-11388 GCA_051277205.1 Oceanicoccus sp.
GCCTGAACGGGGCAAAATCACCTGCGGCGCTTGTGCCAACGCTAAAGCGGTATAAACGATCAGTAAGAGACCGACAAAAAATTTATTAACCATCTGCTGTTTCGCCATGCTCTGTTAACAATTACAATCTCCCGCCATCACCGTCATATTAATAGGTATAGGCTTTACTATGTCCCACTATAACAGCACATCACTGCGCACCTACAAGGGTGTTTCTCCAACCCTACAGCAGGGCGCTTATGTCGACCCTGCCGCGATTGTTATAGGTGATGTCGAACTGGGTGAAGATGCCTCGGTATGGCCTTTGGTTGTTATCCGCGCTGATGTAAACCGCGTGCGTATTGGAGACCGCAGCAATATTCAAGACGGTACCGTGATACATGAGTCACGGCCACGCGCCAGCAACCCCAGTGGTTATCCCACTTTAATCGGCACAGATGTCACTATTGGCCATAAAGTGATGTTACACGGCTGCGTTATCGGTAACCGTGTGCTGGTTGGCATGGGCGCTATTATACTGGATGGCGCTATTATTGAGGACGAAGTAATTATCGGCGCTGGTGCGTTAGTCACCCCCGGCAAGCGCTTACTAAGTGGCTATCTCTACACCGGCAGTCCGGCCCGGCAAGCTCGCCCATTGAGAGATGGTGAGCTTGCGCATTTTGTAGCTACGGCTGAAAACTATGTCACTTTGAAAAATGACTATTTAGCAGAACAAGAGTAATTGTTGGCAGCAATCTTTTGTGAGCTTGTCATCTAGTCAGGCGTTGGGCTTTCAACCGATGAGGGAGCACGGCACTGAGTAGCGCATTAAAAAACACGACTAATCGCCCACACAAGGAATAACAGCATGAAAAACTACATCCGGCTTCTATTACTAATATCCTTTTGTTCGATGTTTAGCAGTTCACTTGTCGCCAGCGAATTACCCTTACCGGAACAAGCGCATATTGTTGTTAATGGTTATGGTTCGGTCGAACAAGTCCCCGATATCATCAAGCTGCGTTTTGAAGTTAATGCCACCGCCGACAGTTTTGCTGCGGCCAAAAATACCGTCGATACCACCGTTGCCAAGGCGATTAATGCCGCTACCCAACAAGGTATCCATGCTGACGATATTAACGCCTCAAAAATTTCGGCGGCACCGCAATATGATTGGGAAGATCGTCTGCGTATTTATCGTGGTGAACGTGTTAACCGTCAAATAGAAATTAAATTAACAGATGTGTCGCGCTATAACGCTTTAGTCGAGGGCTTACTCGCCGCTGGCATCAGTCGATTGCAGCCTGTGCAAATGGATTTTAGTCAGCGCCAGCAATTACAACAGCTAGCGCTTACTCATGCCTTGGACGATGCCAAGTTGCAAGCCGAAACCATTGCCAAGCACTTGGGTACTAAATTGGACGGCGTGTTTCAAATTGCGCCGCAGCAACGCGGCATGGGCGGACACCGACTTGCGATGGCCGCCGATACGTCGCTAAAACAAGCAGAATTAAAGCCGAGCAAGCAAATTTTAGAGCAGCGAGTAAGGGTCGTTTATTTGTTAAAGTAAACGCTGGGCACTAAGCCTCGCGCTCTAATTCTTGGCGAATCAGCTCAATGACTGGTCGTGTCTGTGGCCGCATACCACGCCAAATACAAAATGACTCCGCTGCCTGCTCCACTAACATACCTAAGCCATCGGAACATGCCCAAGCGGCATTGGCCGCACCCCAATGCATAAAAGGTGTTGGGGTAGCGCTGTACATCATATCGTAGCAGCAGCCATTTTCAGTTAATGCGTCGTTAGGTAATGGTGGCAGCTCACCGGCCAAGCTGGCGCTGGTGCCGTTAATAATTAAATCAAATTGATTGGCATTTAAAGCTTCAAAACTACAGGCACTCACAACCCCTAATTCTGAAAAATCTTGCGCCAATTTTTGTGCTTTTTTAACGGTACGATTAGCAATCAATAAATGACGCGGCTTGAGTTTAATCAACGGCTCTAATACGCCGCGTATGGCGCCACCTGCGCCCAATAACAACACTCGCTGATCACTGACCTGCCAATCTAGGTTGTCACAAATATCGCGAACAATACCGGCACCATCAGTATTATCGCCATAAATAAGGCCGTCTTCTTGCAAAGCCAAGGTATTTACCGCCCCGGCGCGTTCAGCACGGCCACTGAGTTTATCGGCAAAATTATAGGCATCAATTTTAAAAGGGACGGTAATATTTAAGCCTTTACCGCCGTTATCAAAAAAACTGCGGGCCGCATCATTAAACTTATCCAGGTCAACATGGTGGGTCCGATAACTGATGTCTTGCTGCAGCTGCTTAGCAAAAGCCATGTGAATTTGTGGCGATTTGCTTTGCTTTATCGGATTACCAAAAACGGCATATTTATCAGTTGTCATTACTATCTCGCTTCCTGCTTACACAAGGATATTTCAATAAGCCCTGCGGTTTACTGTAACCAATCTTTGTTACATAAAAAGTTTTCAATCAATTGCGCTTCTGGACTACCGGGCTCAGCTTGCCAATTATATTCCCAGCGCACCAACGGCGGTAACGACATCAAAATTGATTCGGTGCGGCCATTGGACTGCAAACCAAAAACAGTGCCGCGATCATGTACCAAATTAAATTCTACATAACGTCCGCGGCGATATAATTGAAAGTCTCGCTCACGCTCGCCATAGGACGTGTTTTTACGCTGCGCCATAATCGGCTGATAAGCCTGAATATATGAGTCGCCCACCGAGCGCACTAAGGCAAAACAGCGTTCAAAATCGCCATCGTTGAGATCGTCAAAAAATAAACCACCAACACCTCGCGGTTCATCGCGATGAGGGATGTGAAAATAATCATCGCACCATTTTTTATAACGCGGGTAGACCTCGGCACCAAATGGGTCGCAGGCATCTTTAGCCGTTTGGTGCCAGCTACGACAATCTTCAGCGAAACCGTAATAAGGTGTTAGATCATAGCCACCGCCAAACCACCACACAGGCTCTTCACCTTCTTTTTCAGCGATAAACAGACGGACATTGGCATGACTGGTTGGTACATAGGGATTTTCAGGATGAACTACCAACGACACCCCCATCGCTTGAAAACTACGACCGGCTAATTCTGGACGCGCTAGACTGGCTGAGGGCGGTAAATTCTGACCAAACACATGGGAGAAATTCACTCCGCCTTTTTCAATAACCGCACCACCGCTAATCACCCGTGAACGACCGCCACCGCCTTCTGGGCGCTGCCATTCGTCTTGTTGAAAACGAGCGCTGCCATCCTCTTGTTCAAGGCGCTGGCAAATACGGTCCTGCAAATCCAGCAGATACTGCTTAACTTGATCAATAGCGACTGTAAACATCGGCATATCCAAAATGTGTAGCTGTGATAATGATGATGGAGCGAGCTATATTTGCCGCGCACCTTAGCATTAAGCGGGGCGAATTACCTTGTCCGATATCAAGTCTCGAATTTCAGATGGCTTGCTGGCAACACCCAGCTGCCCGGACAATATGTAATCCAAACCGCGGCCAAGATGGCCTTGCAACTGCCACGGCCAAAGGGCAGGGCTGCCACCGGCGACATTGGCCGAAGTGGAAACGATTGGCCCACCAAAAGCACGACATAACGCCGCCGTCTGTTGGTGAGTACTCACACGCAGCGCAACATCAGTAAAATCACCGTTAATCCAAGTAGGTACCGCGTCATTAGCGGACAGTAGCCAGGTAGTAGGGCGTTCGGTTGGGCGGCTAAACTTTTGTTGTAGATGTGGATCGAGGTGACAAATATAAGGCTGAAATTGTTCGACGCTAGCCGCCACTAAAATCAAACCCTTGGACACTGGCCGCTGTTTTAAGCGTAGTAGCCTAGCCACCGCTTGGCGGTTATTGGGGTCGCAGCCAAACCCCCACACAGCCTCGGTTGGATACGCGATCACACTGCCATGGTTGAGCTGTTGCACTGCTGCTTTGAACTTCAGCGGTACATCAAAGTTGGCTTTTTTTTCATACTGAGACTTGCTTTTCACAGAGGTTTAGCCCTTCAGCTTTTCTTGCAGCGCAGCATCTTTAGCCATCACCGCTTGGGCATTGGCTTCACGCTCAGCAATCAGCTTTTGAGCCAACTCAGGGTCAGCAGCACAGATAAAGGCCTGACAGCCACGCTGATCGGCACCCGTAACAAAGTCATGGGTGGCCTTAGGCGTGCGGGGCGCAGAGGTCACCTTCACTTCAATATCAAACGATTTTAAAACGGAGAATGCTGGTTCCATTTTTGGCAGATCAGAATCTGAGCCCTTTAGAATAGCGACAAAAGGTTCGGCCATGGTGTTGCCCTTCAAGCGTTTCAACTACTTGCTATTAAAAAACGCGAAAACTACCCAACTGTCTGGCTCATTGCAAGTAATTTCGGATTTATAAAGCTAGGTTACACGTTGATAATAACCCCCCCTGTTTTCTATCCAGCCATTTAATTCCAATGTCGTCATTAAGCTGCTGATCTCGGGCAATGACCAACCACTGCGTTGTTGCAGCCAATCGATAGTCGCAGGGTCATGCCCCAGCAGCGCTAGCAACTGCTGCTGGCGAGGCGGCAATGCTTTTAGTTTGTCGCTACCAACCTGCTCAGTTGGCATTTTAATGCTGCCTGGTGGCAGCCAACCCTGTAATTCTTCCATAATATCCATCACAGTTTCTACCAGCTTTGCGCCCTGCTTGATCAACTGATGACAGCCATGACTGCCCGTGCTGTGAATCGAACCGGGGATAGCCCACACCTCTCGGCCCTGTTCCATCGCAGTTCGGGCAGTTATCAGCGAGCCGCTTTTCAAGGCCGCCTCAACCACCAAAACGCCTACACTCAGGCCACTAATGACACGATTTCGCAACGGAAACAAATGCCGTCGCGGGCCAGTGCCTAAGGCAAACTCGGAAATAGCCACGCCATTGTAAGCAATATCCTCAAACAGATGGCGATTTCTAGCAGGGTAAACCACGTCAATACCGGTACCTAATACCGCCACCGTTGTGCCATTGGCTGCCAACGCTCCTCGATGGCTTTCGGTATCAATACCCAGCGCCAAGCCACTGCAAATACTAAAGCCGGCGGCGGCCAATGCATGGCTGAAGCGAAACGCATTGTCGCGTCCAGATCTTGAGGTATGGCGGCTACCAACCATCGCCAATTGTGGTTTGTGCAACAAGGAGGCATCACCGCGCACATAGAGCAATGGCGGCGGGTCGACAATATCCGCTAATAACGCTGGGTAATCTTCACTGCCCAGTGGCAGCAAGCTGATCTGCTGCTGAAAGAGCTGCTCGCAAGAAGGGTCTATTAGGGCGTCATCGATGGGCCGTTGTAAGGCTCGTTGCGCATCAGGGGATATTTCCAAATGATTAAGATGCAACTGATCGAAGCTAAAAATGGCAGCGGGGCCCGAATTTCCGGCGGCTACAGCTAGCCTCGCTAAGGCACGATCGGAAAGTTCTGACAGGGAATGCAGCGCCAACCAGGCGCGGAGGTCTTGTTCGAGCATTGATCATCCTTGATCACTAGAGCATATCGAACGGCGCTTAACGCCGCTGAGGCTATCTATTTAGGGATTTTTAACTTTATCCATAACCGCCAGTGGCCGCGTTGCTTTTAACACCAAGCCATAGCTGACTTTTTCAAAGGTACGAAAGACCATCAATAAGCCAGCACGACTATCGGGCACTTTCACGATTTCGTCAGCCACTGTATCGCGAACACTTTCCCCGATACGGTAAATCGCTAATACGTGACCAACCGATAAACCTTCACGCTCACCTTTGTTAATTACCACAACATCCATGCTGCCGATTTGCGATACGCCACCTTCAACCGCAATGATATAGCCTTCGGTTTCTTCCTCAGGGGCACTGGGATAGAAGTTAGAACTAATACGACGTTCTTCGTCTGGCAATAAGCGGTCACCACGACGTACTTCTTCAGTGGTGCGGTTTAGACCAAGTGTCGCAATGTCGCGCTCCACGCTAACCACTTTCGCATTAGCGATGTCAAAAGCCTGATAGCCCAACACCTCTTGCGTATCTGGGTCAATATAAGCATCGCCCGGACGGAAAATACCGTAGTTTTGATGCTCATCACTAAACTTACCGCGGGCAAACATTTCGTCGCCTGCACCCGAAACAATATGGCCATCTGCGCCGGCTAATACATAAGGGGCGTCTTTAAGAGTGTTGCGATCAACTACACGGCTATTGCTTAAGAAAGGAGAAATTGCATCTAAAGGAATTGCGGATATCGCCAAATCAAGGTCGGAAATACGCACTTGCGGACTCAGCTTCAAGTCTTTATTCCGTTTGACCACCAGCTTGGGCTGGCCATCAATATAAACTAAATTCAGTACATCTCCAGGATAAATCAGATGGGGGTTATCTACTTGTGGATTAACATGCCAGATTTCTGGCCATAACCAAGGGTCATCCAGGAACATCTTTGATATATCCCAGAGCGTATCGCCTTTTATAACCACATGAGTCTGTGGATGGCCATCTTTAAGGGAAAGCACGTCTCCCGCTTGTACCACTGATGTGATTGAAAATAGGGATACAACTAAAGCAAGCAGGCATCCCAACACCGTTTTATTCATAATGGCATTCCCTTCTCGGAATTGTACAATGCTCAGGCCAACCGTGATTGGCGCCAAAGCACTGGGTAATATTTATTGTCAACCTGATATACTATAGCAGCTTAATGGAAAATGTATGGCTGCCTGCAATAGGATTATTTGCTTTCTGATCATAATCTTAGCAGCAACTCTTAGTTTTATACGATAAGTTAGAAACCCATCACATTGTGAACACTTTTTTGCTAGCCCGCGGGTTAGCGCAACATGATCCGAATATCAGCATGGCTATTTTAGAAATTCTCGAATTCCCCGATCCCCGTTTACGCACAGTTGCCTCTAACGTAGAGCATGTCGACGATAATATCCGCCAATTGGTCAGTGATATGACAGAGACCATGTACAAAGCGGCCGGTATTGGCTTGGCGGCGACTCAGATAAACATCCATCAACGGGTGGTGGTGATTGACGTCAGCGATGATCGCGATCAACCGTTGGTGTTTATCAACCCTGAAATCACCGTAT
The DNA here is from genome assembly GCA_051277205.1 of Oceanicoccus sp. GTDB lineage: Bacteria > Pseudomonadota > Gammaproteobacteria > Pseudomonadales > Dasaniaceae > Oceanicoccus. The sequence continues at coordinate 7,133 of JBNMPW010000100.1, forward strand.
TAGATGGCCCTGACCACGATTATGACGAAGGCTGTTTATCGGTACCTGGCTTTTATGAAACGGTTTCTCGGCCAGAGAAAATATCAGTAAAAGCACTCGATCGTGACGGTAAAAGCTTCGAAATGCAGCCCGAAGGCTTATTAGCTGTCTGTATACAGCATGAGTTAGACCACCTCAACGGTAAGCTGTTTGTCGACTATATCTCGCCACTAAAGCGCAAACGTATCCGCTCCAAACTCGAAAAACAACACAAACAGCAGGCTTAAGCGACAGCACCTATGAGCAAACCACTACGGCTTATTTTTGCCGGCACCCCCGATTTTGCGGCCATCCATCTACAGGGGATTCTGCAGCAAGCTGAACACCAAGTTGTAGCGGTATACAGTCAACCAGATCGCCCCGCCGGCCGTGGCAAAAAGCTCAAACCCAGCCCGGTTAAGGCACTGGCGCAAGCACATGATATTCCCGTCTACCAGCCACTCAATTTTAAAGCCGAAGCCGACCAGCAACAACTGCAAGAGCTAAACGCCGACTTAATGGTGGTGGTAGCTTATGGCCTGCTACTGCCAGCAGTGGTTTTAGAAACGCCGCGCTTAGGCTGTATTAATGTTCACGCCTCACTACTGCCGCGCTGGCGTGGTGCCGCCCCCATTCAGCGCGCTATTGAAGCGGGCGACAAAGAAAGCGGGGTGATTGTTATGCAGATGGACGAAGGTCTCGATACCGGCGCGATGTTGTTAGAATCACGCTGCAGTATCGCTACTAACGAAACCGGCGGCAGCTTGCATGACAAACTAGCAGAGATTGGCGTGCCGGCGTTAAATAAAGCACTGACACAGATTGCCCAACAATCTATCAGCCCCACTGTACAAGAAGGTGAACACAGCTGTTACGCCGCTAAAATGAACAAGACGGAGCTGGAAATTGATTGGTCCCAGCCCGCCGCTGTTATCGAACGCAAAATCCGTGCGTTTAATCCATTCCCTGTTGCATACACCCTGCTCGACGGCCAACGGTTAAAAATCTGGTTAGCCCGCCTTGGCCAGCGCCAAGGGCAAGCAGGGCAAATAATCCGCGCCGATAAAAAATGCATCGAAGTGGCCTGTGGCGAAGGCAGCCTTGAACTGGAGATTATTCAACTGCCCGGCGGTAAAGCCTTGGATATTGCCGCCGTGATGAATTCTAAAGCCGATTGGTTTAGCATCGGACGTCAATTTGACGACGCTTCTACTAATAAGGATGCCAAGAGCCAGGCCACCCCATGAGTACAAAATTACTGGACTGTCGCGCTGCCGCCGCTCGCTGCATCGCCGCCGTTGCTAATGGCGCGTCGTTGTCGCAGCAAATCCCGCTGCTCGAACAACAAGTCGCCGAGCGCGACCGCTCTTTGTTTCGCCAACTCTGTTATGGCGTTTTACGTTTTTACCATCGGCTAAACGCAATCAGTTACCTGCTGCTAGAAAAACCATTAAAAGACAAAGACAGCGACATCCATATGCTGCTCTTGATCGGTATTTATCAACTCACTGATACTCGCATCCCCGACCATGCTGCCGTCAGCACTACCGTTGACGCCTGCAAAGCGCTAAACAAACCTTGGGCGCGCGCTTTAATCAACGGTGTCTTGCGCCAGTGGCAACGCCAGCCTGAACAACTGTTAGCGGCGCTAAAACCAGCCCAGCAGCTGTCTCACCCCAATTGGTTATTTCGCGGCATACACCGCGCCTGGCCCGATCAAGCCGCCGATATACTGGCCGCCAATAACCAACAACCGCCCATGTGCCTGCGGGTAAATCGGTTGCATGGGTCCCGCAATGACTATTTACAACAGTTACAAAATATCGACTTGGCTGCCGATGCCTGTGCGTTTAGTGACGATGGCATTCGCCTGCAACAAGCGGTTGGCGTCGAGCAATTACCAGGCTTTTCCGAAGGACACGTTAGCGTCCAAGACGAAGCGCCGCAATTATCTGCCGGCCTTCTGTCACTCGCGGCCGGACAACGAGTGCTAGATGCCTGTTGCGCGCCAGGCGGTAAAACCTGTCATTTATTAGAGCATCAACCGGAGCTAAACGAGTTGGTGGCGCTGGATATCGACCAAGATCGGCTAGAACGTGTGCAACAAAATCTCGACCGGCTGGCATTAACCGCTAGCCTTATCCATGGCGATGCAGCCAATACCGAGCTATGGTGGGATGGTGGTCAATTTGACCGTATCTTATTGGACGCGCCTTGTTCCGCCACCGGCGTTATTCGACGCAACCCCGATATCAAATTGCATCGACGCGCTGACGACATTCAAAAACTAGTAAGTTTACAACTTCAAATTCTGACCGCCTTGTGGCCTACGTTAAAACCCGGCGGTATGCTGCTCTACGCCACCTGCTCAATATTGCCCGCCGAGAACGAGGCGCTGGTTGCTCAGTTTTGCCAGCAACAAAGTGATGCCCAACACCAACCTATCGATGCCGAATGGGGTGTTGCTCGAAAATTTGGACGACAGTTGTTTCCAAGCCCGCATAGCCACGATGGTTTCTATTATGCGCTGCTGCAAAAAAAGGCGTAAAAATAACAGCTAAAACCTTAGTATTTAATGGCCTTTAGCCAATTTGCACATACAATAAATACAACCGTAACGTGAGCGTCAACAAACAGCAGTAAAGCGACAAAATTCATGAAAATAATTATTCTCGGCGCCGGCATGGTAGGGGCAGCCCTAGCCGAGCATCTCGCCGATGAGCAAAACGATATCACCGTTGTTGATATTGATAGCGACCGCTTGAGAGAACTACAAGATCGGCTCGATATCGGCACGGTCACCGGACAAGCATCTCACCCCGATGTGTTGGCGCGAGCCGGGGCTGAAGATGCCGACATGCTGATCGCTGTTACCAACTCTGACGAGATCAATATGGTGGCCTGCCAAGTGGCCTATAGCCAGTTTCGCACCCCAACCAAAATTTCACGTATTCGCGCTATTCCTTATTTAGAAAACCGCTCGCTGTTTAAAAATGAAGCCATCCCCATCGACGTTATTATCAGCCCTGAATTATTAGTCACCCGCTATATCCAACGTCTTATCGAATATCCAGGCGCTTTACAGGTGTTAGATTTTGCCAATGGTAAAGTGCAATTAGTGGCGGTTAAGGCTTATTACGGCGGCCCCATTGTCGGCAATGAATTGCGCGAAATCCGCAACCATATGCCCAATGTTGATACTCGAATTGCAGCCATTTTTCGTCGCGACCGCGCTATTAAGCCGATGGCAGATACCATCGTTGAAGCCGATGATGAAATATTCTTTATCGCCTCCCGCGATGACATCATGCCAATGATGGGCGAACTACGCAGGCTCGATAACCCTTATAAGCGCATATTGATTGCCGGCGGCGGTAATATAGGCGAGCGCTTAGCGGAAACTATCGAAAAGAAATATCAGGTTAAAATTATCGAGCAAAGCTACTCACGCTGCCGCCAATTATCAGAAACCCTGCGCCGCACTATCGTATTAAATGGCAACGCCTCCGATCGTGATTTATTGATCGCAGAAGGCATTGAAGATATCGATGTATTTTGCGCGCTGACCAGCGATGATGAGGCTAATATTATGTCCTCCATGTTGGCAAAACGCTTAGGCGCAAAAAAAGTTATCACCCTGATCGCCAACCCTGCCTATGTTGATCTCGTCCAAGGGGGTGAAATAGATATCGCCATTTCACCACAGCAGATTACCATGGGCAGCCTATTGGCCCATGTTCGCCGCGGCGATGTCTCTAACGTGCACTCACTGCGACGCGGTGCCGCCGAAGCCCTGGAAGTTATTGCCCACGGCGATGCCCGCTCCTCAAAAGTAGTTGGCAAACGACTCGATGAAATAGAAAACATTGAAGGCTCAACCATCGGTGCTATTGTGCGCGGTGAAGATGTATTGATTGCCCACCGCTATTTGGTGGTAGAACCAGAAGATCATTTAATTGTTTTCCTCACCGACAAAACAAAAATTAAACAAGTCGAACGTCTTTTTCAAGTTGGCTTCAGCTTTTTTTAGTACTGTGTAAGAACTAAAACAAAGGGTTTTATAAACAATGCATTTCGCATTAATAATACGCATTTTAGGTATGTTGCTGATGGTATTCAGCCTTACCTTGTTCACCCCCATTTTAGTTTCACTGTGGTATGGCGACGGTGCTTATCCCTCTTTCTTATTATCTTTTGCCATTACCTTAATCAGCGGCGCTTTGATGTGGATGCCGGTG
>JBNMPW010000101.1:0-11211 GCA_051277205.1 Oceanicoccus sp.
AAAACCAATAAAATTATCAGGTAACTCACAAAATGCTCCGGCCTTTTAAATACACGAGGGGGTAAAGTAAATTTTATTGATATGTATCAGTAGACTTCGGTCAAAAATTGTTCCTTAATAATACGTAGTCGATATTATTAAATATGACCGATTAACCATAACCCATTAATCAAACTAATTAACCAGACTAAATAAATAAAGTCACTAACGTATCAGGAGCTAGCCATGAGCAACTATAACACTATCTTACTCGCCACCGACTTGTCAGATGAAGCAGATCAAGTCGCCGAGAAAGCGTCTGCGCTAGCAACAGCTAATAACGCCACTCTGCATCTTATTCATGTTATCGAGCCACTAAGTTTTGCCTATGGCGGCGACATCCCAATGGATTTTTCTGGTATTCAAGATGAAATACAAAAACAAGCCGAGACCCAAATGGCTGCGTTTGCTGCTAAATATAGCGTTACCAACGAGCAACAGCATATTGCCATCGGCCGCGCTGAAACCGAAATACACAATCTGGTCAATACCATTAATGCCGACCTCGCTGTAGTCGGCAGTCATGGCCGCCATGGCATAGCCTTATTACTAGGCTCTACCGCCAATGGCGTATTGCATGGCGCTAACTGTGATGTACTGGCCGTGCGCGTCGGTAAAGATTAATCCTCTGACAACTCGATCCAGCGCTCATAGCAGTGTTCAAGCTTAGCGGTCACATCAGCTAGCAGTGCTAAGCGCTGGCTAACATGATCGTGCTCCAGCTGATAAAAATCTGCGGCGCTGGTTTCTTTTTGCAAACGCTCTTGCTCTTGCTCTTGGCTTTCTATTTCCGCCGGCAGCGAATCTAGCTCTCGCTGATCTTTAAAGTTAAGTTTTTTGCGTGTGCCGCTAGCCATGTCGGGTTCAGCGGCCGCGGTCTTATCGGCCGATGATCCGGACTGCAAGCTGAGTGACTCACTACTAAATCGGCCACCTTGACGGACCCAGTCCTGATAACCGCCAACATATTCCCTCACCATACCATTACCTTCAAAAGCCAAGGTGCTGGTCACCACGTTATCCATAAAATCTCGATCGTGGCTAACCAACAAGATGGTGCCACTGAAATCAACCAATACCGTTTCTAGTAACTCCAGTGTTTCAACATCCAGATCATTGGTGGGCTCATCCATTACCAAAATATTTGCCGGCATACTAAACAAGATAGCCAACTGCACGCGATTTCGCTCACCGCCTGACAGCGCCCGCAATGGCGTTCGAGCTCTCTCGGGAGCGAATAAAAAGTCGGACAAGTAACTAAGTATATGCCGCGCTTTACCATTAATTTCTATACTTTCACGACCCTGACCAACGATATCGACAATGGTTTTATTGTCGTCTAACTGCTCGCGCATTTGATCAAAATAGGCGACATCGAGCTTACTACCCAGCTTCACTTCGCCCTCAGTAGGCTCAAGCTCACCGAGAATAACTTTCAATAAGGTGCTTTTACCGATGCCATTGGGTCCTAGCAAACCTATTTTATCGCCGCGCATAATATTAAAGTTTAAGCCCGAGAAGAGCGACTGATCACCAAAGCTAAACGCAATGTTACGTGCCTCTGTCACCAACTTACCGGAGATAGCGGCCGCCTCCACGTTGATAGTTGCAGTACCCAACTTATTGCGCCGCTCGGAGCGCTCAACTCGTAATGCTTCCAAGGCCCTGACACGCCCTTCATTACGGGTACGACGAGCTTTAATACCCTGTCGGATCCAAACCTCTTCCTGAGCAAGTCGTTTATCAAACAGCGCGTTTTGCTGGGCCTCAACTTCGAACAAATGAGCACGTTCTTCTAAATAATGATCATAACCACATTGGAAATTACGCAGATGGCCGCGATCCAGCTCGACAATGCGGGTCGCTAACTTTCTCACCAAGGCGCGATCATGAGTAATGAATAACACCGCGCCTTTAAAATCTAATAGCTGCTTTTCTAACCATTCGATCGTTTCAATATCCAAATGGTTGGTGGGCTCGTCGAGCAATAACAAATCTGGGGCCGTCACCAGCGCTTTAGCCAAGGCGACTCGGCGACGCCAGCCACCCGACAATGACGACATTAGCTTATCCGCCGGCAAATCAAGTCGACTGAGAACCTCATCAATTTTTTGCTGAAAGCTCCAGCCATCTAGAGCTTCTAAGCGATGCTGCAACCGCTCCAGTTTGTTAAGTCCTGCATCGTCTAGGTGCTGAGTCGCTAATTGATGATACTGATCCAAGATAGCACCTACTTCTTGAAGACCGCTGGCCACCACTTGCATCACGGTCTGATCATCGGCGTCCGGTAGCTGCTGATCAAGACGAGAGAGCTTTACTCCAGGGCGCATCCACACAGTGCCGTTATCGGGTTTAATCTCACCATCGACTAATTTCATCAAGGTGGATTTACCGGCGCCATTACGGCCCACCAAACAAACGCGGTCACCATTGAACAATTGCAGGTTTGCCTGTTCTAACAAGACATGAGGCCCATAGGCAAGATCGAGGTCGTTAACTCGTAACAGCGGCATTAAATGTTTCCTTAAATAGTAAGCGCCACAAACGCTGTGATGCAGTTAGCAATTAGTGCAAGTCTTTACTGGCTAAAATGCCGTTTCGAGACCATTATTTGTACTGCTTTGGTTGATTAGTTAGATCGACGCGGCTAATCGCGAAAATGGTAAAGTTTCACAGAAATTTATCGATCAATCAGGCTAGAATCAGTGCAAGTACAAAAGCGACGCATTCTACCACCAGCGGCGACAAGCCCAAAGTTACTATGAATAAAATTTTAGTCAGAAAGCAACATATTTTCGGCGTTACGCTTTTGCTGCAGTGCTCGGTCGCTCTACTTTTACTCAACCCTGTCACCAGTTCAACAACGGCAGACGCCTCATCTAATAGCCAAACTGAACAGCAGCAACTCTATAAGCAGACTCTAAGCGCGATAAAAAAAGGCCATAAAACCCGCACCGAGCAAGGTTTAACACAGCTAGAAAATTATTCACTCTACCCCTATTTATTAGCCGCTAAGTTACAGCGCGATTTACGCAAGCTTCCTTACCAACGTGTCGATCAGTTTATAGCCGACTACGGCCAGTCAGTGGCAGGTAAAAAGCTGCGTAAAAAATGGCTAAAGACATTGGCGGCGAAGAAACAATGGCCGCAATACCTTCGTTATTATGAAGACAGTATTGCCAATAATGAACTGCGCTGCTGGCAAATAGAAGCGTTGCATAGTTCTGGCCACACTGAACTGGCAATAAACCAAACTGCCGACATATGGCTTAGCGCCAAATCCCAGCCCAATGCCTGCGACCCTGTTTTCAAGCGCTGGCAGCAGACCGGTAACCTCAGCGACCAATTGGTCTGGCAGCGCACTAATATGGCGCTGCAAGCTAACAACACCTTACTGGCGCGCTATCTCTCAAACCACGCAGCAGCCAGCCTTAAACCTTATACCCGCCGCCTTATTAGCGTACATCGCGACCCCAGGCGGCTTAGCAAACAACAAGACTTTGCTGAGAAAAACAGCTACACAGCGGCTATTGTCAGCCACGGCCTGCTGCGGTTAGCGCCCATAAATATCGAGCTGGCAACTAAGCTATGGATCGATTACCGCGGCAATACTGATTTCACTGCGCCGCAATTCAACGCCATCCGCGACAAACTGGCACGGCAAGTTATTGCATCTGACAGCGGGCAGGGTCATGCATTAGCCTGGCTTATCCAACATGACCCCAATGCCGAAGACAGTTATTTACTCGAATGGCGCATCCGGCTGGCTCTCAAGCAACAACAATGGAACCAAGCCAGTCACTGGATAACATTGCTACCCGAAGAGCTGCAACAAAAACCGCGCTGGCGTTATTGGCTGGCAAAGAGCTTACGCTCACTAGACCAGCAGCCAGAGAAATCATCAGTCCTACTGCAGCAATTAGCCTTAGAGCGCACCTACTACGGTTTTCTCGCCGCTGATTTAGTCGATAAAAGCTATGGTTTCAATCACCGTAGCATGCAAGCTGGCACCGCTCTAAATCAAACCAATAACATTGCCGCGGTAGATCGCGCGCAGCAGTTTTTTCAAATGGGGGATATGTTATCCGCCCGCAGAGAATGGAACGATGTCACCAATAAACTAAGCGAGCTGCAACTGGCGGCCGCCACTAACATTGCTCATCAATGGGGTTGGCATCAGCAAGCCATTCACACCACGATTAAAGCCGGTGAGTGGAATGATTTGTCAATTCGCTTTCCTCTGGCCTATCAACACAGCATTATTGGTTCAGCAAAATCAGCAACCATCAACCCAGAGTGGGTATATGCCATTACCCGTCAAGAGAGCTCCTTTGCTCAAGATGCTTATTCTTCAGCTGGCGCCAGAGGCTTAATGCAGCTGCGCCCCAGTACCGCGCAGCAGGTGGCCAGACAAATCGGCATCCCCTATCGCAACCAAGATTTATTTGAAGCGGACAAAAATATCGAGCTGGGCAGCCAATATTTGAAACAACTGTTAGATGATTTTTCTGGCAATCGCATCCTGGCCACCGCCGCTTATAACGCCGGTCCACACCGAGTTAAGCGTTGGCTCAAAAACCAAGCATCAGCGATGCCAATGGATATTTGGATTGAAACACTGCCCTTTCATGAAACCCGTAACTATGTACAAAATGTGCTGGCCTTTGCGGTAATCTACGGCCATCGTCTTGGCACTGACGCGCCATTGTTTAATCCGCAAGAGCAGCTCATCAACCTACCCTAGCCACACGCATCTAAAGCGTAAAGCTGCACGGACAGAAATAGAACCGAGTGCTGCTTGTTTCTCAAGCTGCACTCTAGCGCCTATTATTGTTGATCTCACCTATCGCGAACACGCTGCGGCACCAATTTCGACAACGCCTCTGCCTGAAACTTTGTCAGAAAACCATCACAACCAACGTTCTTAACCATGGCAAGATTAAAACTGCCACTTAGCGATGCATGCAATACTGTGTGTAAATCTTTTAGTGCTTGATCAGCGCGTATCTCAGTAGTTAATCGATAGCCGTCCGTTTCCACAATCACCGTTAACCCCAGCTGCTAAAAGACCCAGCGCGCCGGTCAAGTGCCACTTTAGAATCATCAACCAACAACACTTCGATGCCTTCGGATTTGGTATATAAATCAGCATCAGCTATGCCTGCGGGTAACTGACTGTCATAGGTCATCACTCCGGCGAGTACCTTTTCGATATCAATAATTTCAACTATCTGCTGCTCAATGTGGGTGATTGCCGTTAAAACATGATCGCGCCCGGTGATAACAGGCGGTGGTAGCAACTCCCCCCATTCAAATTGACGATGCGATCGACTTTGCCCACTAAAAAAGCCTGCACTGAACGGTTGTACTCGGTAACAATGATAGTGGCACTTTCATCCTGAGAAATGGGCTGTCAGCCAATCGCTAAGCTCAGGTCTATAACTGGGATAGTAGTACCGCCTAGGGGAGTCACACCCTCTACAGCGGGGTCACTGTTGGGCAAACTATTTAACGAAGGTAATTGCTGAACTTCTTGCACATTAAAAACGTTAATCACAAACAACTGTGAACCGCGCAAATGAAACGTCAGCAATTCCAACCGATTTTGGCCCACCAGCTTGGTGTCCAGGTCAGCACCATCAAGAATACCGGCCATGACATTCTCTCTTAACTTATAAGTAATCGAACCTGAGCGGACATATGACAACGCATGAATGCGGTGTAGATGAATAATGAATTAGGATATCTGGAGGAAAACCGCTATCTGCTGCTGATCAAAAGGCCAGCCAAGCTCGCCATTATCAGCCACCCTTAACAACACTGGAATACGAATTCCGTAGCGCTCAATCAGTTCGTCAGATTCGCTGATATCAAGCTCTTCAAGCTGCCATTCCGCGCCCAGCATGGGCTCTAGCAGCGCCTTTGCTTGCTCACAAAGATGACAGGCACTGGTACTGTATAAAATCAGTTTATTCATTGGGGACACATCCCATTAATCCTCAGACTATATAAAAAAACCCGGCAAAGCCGGGCTTTAATGCAAGCAGCAAAGACTTATAGATCGTAACCACGTTCGTTATGGCAGGCCACATCCAAGCCCTCGGTTTCTTCTTCTTCACTAACCCGCAAACCAACCATTGCCCGTACTACCACTAAAATAATATAGGTAACAACGGCGGTATAAGCGAAAACAGCAACAATACCTGTGATCTGTACGCCCAACTGCTGAAAAATGGTGACGCCTTCGGCCAAGCCCTGACCACTGAAGATACCCAGTTCAGAGCTGGCAAAAATACCGGCCATAAACGTCCCTAAAATACCGCCAACACCGTGCACTGGGAAAACATCCAAGGAATCATCAATTTTGAGTTTTTGCTTTAAGGCCAGCGTTGCATAAAAACACACAATACCGGCGCTGATACCAATCACCAAGGCACCCGCTGGACCGACATATCCCGACGCCGGAGTAATAGTACCAAGACCTGCAACCATACCGGTAACTGCGCCTAAAGCACTGGGCTTACCGTACTTTATCCATTCGATCGTCAGCCAAGTAATAGCACCTGCTGAAGCTGATAAATGGGTGACTAGCATTGCCATGCCGGCGTCACCATTGGCCGCCAAGGCACTACCGGCATTAAAACCAAACCAGCCTACCCACAGCATACCCGCACCGGTAATTGTCATGGTCATATTGTGCGGAGGCATGGCTGTTTCGCCATAGCCTTTACGATTGCCAATTACCAGTGCAGCCACCAATGCGCCGACTCCGGCGGTTATATGTACGACTGTACCACCGGCAAAATCCAACAAACCACGCTGAGCTAACCAGCCACCGCCCCATACCCAGTGGGTAACTGGTGCATAAACCACCACCAGCCAAATGGCCGTGAACATCACCACCGCCGAAAACTTAATCCGCTCAGCAAAGCCGCCAATAATCAACGCCGGAGTGATAATAGCGAATGTCATTTGGAACATAACAAACACAGTTTCAGGCAAGTCGCCGCTTAATGAGCTACTCAGCACGCCCGACAGTAGCGCTTTATCTAGGCCACCGCTAAAATCTCCACCCTCACCGAAAGCAATACTGTAACCCACCAAAAACCACAGCACAGATGCGATACAAGCAATGGAAAAACATTGCATCAAGATGCTCAGCACATTCTTTGAACGTACCAAGCCTCCATAGAATAGCGCCAGGCCGGGTAAAGTCATAAACAACACTAAGGCTGTGGATGTCAAAATCCAACTGGTGTTAGCTTCATTTAAAACATCTTCAGCAACCGCCAACGATGGTACTAACAACAAACTCAACAAACCTGAAAAGCGAACCATAAGGAATCGCATACTACCCCCCTACTCTATAGATAAAATCAATTAAATCAAAAAGATAAGACTTATTACTAAAGTAATATATTAACATTTAAAATCGCAATAAAGCCTGTACGTTTCTAGCCGACAAAATATAGCTGGCGGGCATTATAAGTAGCCTGCCCCGTCTGAGCAATGTCAATCACTCAAACGGCCTCAAGACCAATATTACTAACCGCCACCGTAGCGACTAAGGCTTTAAGTTCTGCAATCATCACTACACGCGAAGCTTGCTGCCTTAACACTGACAGCAACTGCTCAACGAAGGCCTGCTCATCAATCACTAATGGATGCTCAGGCTCATCAAACTCTATCCCTGCTGTCGATAAATAACCATCAATGGTCGATCTCGATAAAGTAGCAATAGCTGCAATTTCTTCGGTATCAAAGCGCTCACAGCAACTCAGCAATGACGCCAACGCTACGGTAGCATCTAACGCCGGCCAAACCCCATAAAAATCATAAGCGTCGAGATCGGGAGTGATTACCTCAAGTTTTTCTAACTGCTTTTGAAAATCAATCTTTTGATTTTGTCCAGCAGCAAACTCCCAGACCAAATTGAGGATGTTGGTAAACACCGCCGCATCACTAGAATCAGCTATTTCGGCAAACAAAATATAGTTAGGTCGCATTCTTGCTACCAGACAAGCTCCCAAACTAATGGCTTGCCACTCCGTTAAATCTTCCAATGCTTTCATATTTTTCTCATTTTCTCCAACTAGGTCACTAACTGATTGTAAACAGTGCGTTTATTCTGCAAGCCCGACAAACTCAACTATACTTCATGACTCAAGTATATGCTTTAAACGGCAGTCTATTTAACGGATTTTTGAACAGCGTATTATGGCTATTTCTAAACTTGATGTTATTAAAATCTATAAGCATAAAACCGCATTGGTTATAGATGATTATCCAGCTATGCGCGGCTCTATCCGCCGCATGCTCGATAATTTCGGACTCATGCAGTGCGACACTGCCCCTAATGGCGAAGAAGCCATTCTCAAGTGCGAAGAAAACAACTACGATATTATCCTCGCCGATTACAACTTAGGGAATTCCAAAAATGGCCAACAGGTGCTCGAAGAGCTGCGCTATAAAAACCTGCTGAAAAACACCACCATTTACATGTTAATCACCGCCGAGACCACCAAAGACATGGTATTCGGCGCACTGGAATATCGGCCCGACGATTACCTCGCCAAACCTTTCACCCAGGGCGTACTCGCAAAACGCCTAGACAGGTTAGTACTTGAAAAAGAAAGCTTATTCTCGATCAACGACGCTATGGATAAACTCGATTTCGATCGCGCTATCGAGCTATGCCAGCAACGCATTGAGCTACATGACAAGTATCAGCAACGCTGCTATCGCATTATGGGCCGCTGTTATTACAAAAAGCAAAAATATGACAAGTCGCGAAAAGTCTACGAAGAAATCTTGGAAGAACGTGAACTGGAATGGGCCTCCATTGGTTTAGGCAAATCATTAATGGCGCTAAATGAATTTGAGCAAGCAGACGCACTGTTTAGCAAATTATCCGACGATGGTTGCCTCTGCCTAGAAGTCTACGACAGTCTGGCTGAAATTAAGTCTCTCCAAGGCGATATCGAGGGCGCGCAAGAGATACTTGAGCGGGCTATTAAGATATCGCCTAACGCTATTATGCGACAAGCGAAATTGGCCGACCTCAGCGAAGACAATCACGACTGGGATCGCGCTGAACAATCCCGTAGAAAAGTGATTCGCCTCGGCAATAACTCAGTTTACGAAACACCTGAGCATTACTTCAAACTAGCACGCTGTATTAATTCACAAATTAGCCACGCCCCAGAAGCCGATAAAGAAAAAATCAAGGACGTTGAAAAGGCACTGAGCAAGGCCAAGCGCAAATACAAAGATCATGATAATATCGACCTGCAATCCGATATTATCGAAGCTAATGCCCATGCTAGTGCCGGTGATATCAAAAAATCACAAGAGAAAATATCTGATATTCAAAGCAAAATGAAATCGGCCAATAATAAATCAGTCCAATTGATGCTCGATATGGCACAGGTATACAAAACCGTTGGTGAACATGATAAAGCTAAATCAATTCTCAAAGATATCGCCGAAACCTGTCAGGATAATATCGAGATTTGCCAAGCGATCGATCGCATCTCTGACGAACCACTTAGTAAAGCCGGCAAGCAACAATCGATAGAGCTAAACCAACAAGGCAAAGAGCTGTTTTCCAGTAAACAATACAGCAAAGCCGTGCAACTATTCAGCCAAGCCATTAAGTATTATCCAAACAACACTGGCCTCAACTTAAACTTGATGCTGGCGCTGGTGCGCGAAATGTCCAGCCAAAGTGTAAGTGCGGCACAAGTTCATCGCTGTGTTGTGGCACAAGAAAAACTAGCGCACATCAGCAATGACAACCCGCTTTATGAACGCTATAAAGTTTTATGCGCGCATCTGCAAAAACTGAAACAGTCAATCTAAACTATGCGCTCGCTTTACGCATTACTGAATCACCGAGGTCACAATGCCCGAAGAAAACCACATCGATTTTTCCATGCTACTGGCTTCTTCAGTTCATGATATAAAAAACTCACTAAGTATGTTATTGACCTCGCTAGAAGAGGTTATTGAGATTACCCCCGAAGACCTCCCTGAGCAACGCAAAAGCTACAGCATCCTGCGCGGCGAAGCGTCCCGTATCAATAATGCGCTAATTTATCTACTCGGGCTTTATCGTCTACAAAACGAGCAACTGTCACTCAACCTTGAAGAAATTTTCATCGCCGACTTTCTCGAAGAACAAATTGAAAGCCAACAATTTTTATTTGATATCAACGATGTGAAAGTCAACATTGATTGTGATGAAAATCTTAGCGGATATTTTGACGAGAATCTGATAGCTGGTGTTATCAATAATATTCTGGTTAACTGCGCCCAATACACGCGTGACCAGATTAGCGTCAGCGCCAAACAAGCCGAGGGCTATTTGGTTATTGCGATCGATGACAACGGCAGCGGCTACCCGCAGCAAATTATTGATAACATCAGCAGTGATAATCGCAGTATTGATTTTAACAGTGGTAGTACCAATCTGGGTTTATTTTTTTCGCAACAAATAGCCTCTCTCCATATCTGCAAAGACCGGAAAGGCTCAATCGCACTCAGTAACAACGCTGATAGCGGCGGTTGCTTTCAATTAAAAATCCCTTGATAACAGGTTACTAAAACCATGTCAGAAAATCTCTTTAGTATGGCAACCATGCAAACAATCGTTGATTATATTAGACACTGCGTTGTGCTTGGCATTAAAGTCGAAAGCATCGAGGACAAGACAATCACCCTATCATTACCTTATAGCGAAAAAATCGTCGGTAACCCCGACAGTAAAGTTGTACATGGCGGCGCTATCACCACGTTATTAGATACCGCATGCGGCATGGCTATCCCGTTAGGTATGCAGGACTTTCAGATTGCGCCGACCCTTGACCTTCGCATTGACTACATGACTGCAGCAGCACCAGAGCAAACCATTTATGGACGCGCCGAGACCTACCGGATCACTAAAAATGTAGTTTTTTGCCGCGGCATTGCCTTTCAACAAGACGACAGCAAACCCATCGCCCATTGCGTAGCAACATTTATGCGCCTGTCCAGCGACGTCACAAACACTCGCATTAGCAACGGAAAGATTAGCGCCCATGACTGAAGATTATTACGAAAGTTTTAGCAACGCCATTTCCAAGCGGGATATGACCGGCCTAATTAATAAAATCCCCTACGCCCGCTTGATAG
>JBNMPW010000102.1:0-11159 GCA_051277205.1 Oceanicoccus sp.
GCAACCAGAGTACCAACCCGCGTCACACCGTCATCACAAAAGTCACCGATGGCGGTAGCAGAACCACAACCGGCATCACCCAGCTCAACCACATCAATGGCGGCAACACCGGTATCAGGGTAAAACAAGGCCGGCGTACTACGAGGACCTAAGGTATTACTTTTAAAGCCGCGCACCGAACCAAAACCGCCGGAATAGAAGTGATTAAAGAACGGGATATCATCATCGCCGATGCCATCGCCATAGCCGAGTTCAGTCCGCAAGCGCACAATCCAAGACCGAGTTATTGGTAAGAATACTTGGCCGTTATACACCAGTTTAAAATACTGTAGATCACTGCCGGGCACCGTCACTTCAAATGACAAGCTCTGCGAGGCACCGCGAGTTGCCATCCGACCGCGGTTCAAGGTGGACTGATTCCAGCTTATGGTGGCGGTGAAATTATCAAAGGTGTCGCCGTTTGCATCAAGGAAACCAGGCTCATTACCGAAATCGGAGGGGAAACTAAAGACATCGTCGGTGTTGCTTAAATTACCATTTGAATCCAACAGCGATACCAATGTTTCAGGGCCTTGATACAAGCCATCCGAACGCTGCTGAGATTCATAATAGCTGGTATACCAGTCGTCCTCAATAATATTAAAAGGCCGTGGACTGGAGATTATTTCTTGTACCGCACCAAAGCCCGCTTCGATTTCAGTATTGGAGTATCCAAAACTGAAACCTAATCGCTCGGTCTCTTTAATCGGATAACCAAAGTTCATATTGGCTCCCAAGGTGTTAGTGGTATAGCGAGAAACGTTGATCTTATCCAGATCAGCCTCCCTATAAAACACTGAGAAACCGCGACTTACGCCGTCTTTGGTGTAATAAGGGTCAACAAAGCTAAAACGAATATTGGTGAGATAATCACTTTTATTTAAGCCCACACCAATTTGCTTACCGGTACCGAGAAAGTTGTCTTGCTGGATGTTAGCCCCTAACAGGATACCGCTATCCTGCGAGAAACCAAGACTGGCGCCAATGCTACCTGAAGGCTGCTCTTCAACGGAGTATTGCAGGTCAATCTGATCATCACTGCCTGGCAATTCTAGCGTCTGAACGCGTGCCTCTTTGAAATAACCCAAGCGCTCTAAACGCACACGGGATTGCTCTATCGCTGCCGAAGATGCGGGTGCGGTTTCCATTTGCCGCATTTCACGACGCAATACATCATCGGCAGTTTTGGTATTGCCGTCAAAATTGATGCGGCGAACATAGGTGCGTTTGCCAGGATCAATAAAGAATTTAATATCAACGGTTTTTTCTTCTTCGTTAAGCTCGGGTATACCGTCGACTTTGGCAAAGTTATAACCTTCATTGCCCAAGCGTTTGGTCAACCACTCTTCAGTGGTGGTAACCAACGCCTGCGAAAACGTCTGTCCGGTTCGTACAAAAACCAAGGGACGCAACTGTGATTCTTCTAACACGATATCGCCGGAAAGGTCGACCTCACCAACTTCGTATAAATCACCTTCGCTAATATTAACGGTGATATAAACCGCTTCGCGGTCGGGGCTCACCGCTACTTGCGAGGAGTCAATATTAAACTGGATATAGCCGCGATCGAGGTATTGGGATTCAAGCGTGTCCAAATCACCGGACAGTTTTTCTTTGGCGTATTTATCGTTGCCGCTGATCCATGAAAGCCAGCCGGTCGAGCGTAACTCAAATAAATCGAGTAACTCTTCATCGGTGTATACGCTGTTGCCAACGACGTTAATGTGCTTAATAGCAGCCGTTGTGCCTTCATCGATATTGATATTGACGGCGACTCGGTTACGCGGCAAAGACGCAACATCGGTTTCAATGCTGGCATCATATCGACCCTGCGATACATATTGCCGAGTCAGCTCCATCTTCATGCCTTCTAAGGTCGAGCGCTTAAACACTTTACCATCGGACAAACCGGCGCCTTTCAAGCCATCTAACAGCGCTTCAGTTTCAATCGCCTTGTTACCCTCAATGTTGATCTCACTGATAGAGGGCCGCTCTTCGACCGATACCACTAAGATATTGCCATCGCGGGCCATATAAATATTGTCAAAGTTACCGGTACTAAACAAGCCGCGAATACCGTCGCGAATGACGGTTTGGTCGATGTTGTCACCGACATTGATTGGTAAGGAAGCAAAGATACTACCGGCGGAGATGCGTTGCAGCCCCTCAACGCGGATATCAGAAACGACAAAGGAGTCGTTGGCTTGAGCAGAAACTGCATTTAGGACAACGAATAACAACAGCAAAAAATAACGTTTCATCTAGGTTTTGGTACCAAAATCATCGGCCCTGTCGGGCAATTTTTGTTGATCAACAGCATTGTGTTGAAAACTTTGTATCTATGTATTGTTGATCGTATACAGCATCAAGGTATGCCGGCCTGCTTCACCGTGATTTTTATTGTGTCTAAACGCGATGCATTAAGCCGAGCATTATAAACGGATTCGACCAATCATAAACGAGAAATATCATTATAAAGAGCAAGAATCATCACTCCGACAATAATAAAAAGGCCTAATTGGTATCCCAGCATCTGAATTCGCAGCGAAACCTCACGCTTGGTCACTAACTCCACCAAATAGTACACAATATGACCACCATCCAACACCGGTATAGGCAGTAGGTTCAATACCCCCAAACTGACACTGAGCAAGGCCAAAAAACCCAAATAAGACTCTAGTCCGGAGTTAGCTGAAGCGCTCGCCACTTTAGCAATGGTAATGGGACCACTCAAGTTTTTCGTCGAGATCAGGCCCGTCAGCATTTTTTGGATCGACTGCAAAGTAAAGACACTCATCGACCAAGTACGTTCCACCGCCTCGCCCATTGCTTCCAAAGGTCCGTAACTAAAGCTGCGCTTTAAATGTTCTGGCCACTCGGGCCATTGTACGCTGACGCCAACCTGACCAAAGGGTTTATTATCCTCATCGTATTGCAAGGCCGGTGTTAGCGACAGCTCTAGTTGCTGCTCTTCACGCTGCAGCAGCACCCTGATAGTTTCATTGGGCCGCGCCCGTACATAGTCGACCCAAGCCATCCAATCGGCTATAGCCTCGCCATCGGCACTGATTATCAAATCACCGCTCTTAAACCCCGCACGCTCTGCAGGGCTATCTGCCACTACTTGTTCGAGCACCGCTAAGAATGGCGGCCGATACAAGGTCAACCCTAAACCTCCGACTAAATCGGTGGCCTCGGAGCCCGCCATCCATTCATTGAGCTCAGCGCTGGATTTATAAACCAAACCAGAACTCAGCTCAGAACCTTCATCAGAACTTTGGTTAGCGTCACTATCAGGATATTTAACGGTAAATGAAATAGGCCCACTTTCGCCGATACGCCCCAATAGGCGCAGATGAAACGCCTCCCAAGTGGGGGTAGGCTCACCATCAACCGCAATAATTTGCTGGCCTGACTCTAAGTTTGCCAACTCAGCAATTGAGCCAGGCGCCACTTTATCGATCACCGGCACTACACCGGTAACACCGCCGACAAAGACAAACCAGTAAGCCACAATTGCCAATAGAAAATTGGCCGCAGGTCCGGCCGCCACAACTGCCAAGCGGCTAGTAACCGGCTGGCGATTGAAAGTACGGGGTAAATCTTCTACCGCCACTTCACCTTCACGCTCATCAAGCATTTTGACATAACCGCCTAAGGGAAGAGCGGCAATCACAAACTCGGTACCGTGCTTGTCATGCCAACGAAAAAGAGCAGTGCCAAAGCCAATAGAGAAGCGCAGTACTTTAATACCACAGCGACGGGCTACCCAAAAATGGCCATATTCATGAATGGTAACCAAAATGCCCAAAGTGGCCAAAGTAATTAAGATGGTCTGCAGTAATTCCATAAATCGTTATCAATAATAAATTCAGTAAAAATCCATAGCCAGCCGGCTATGGCTATATGACATCAGACATATGACGTCAGTCATCAGTCATCAGAAGACAAGACTAACAGTTGCCCTAGTTCAGCAGCCGTTGCTGAATATACGCTTCGGCCAGTTGTCGCGCCTGCGCATCCTGCTGTTTGACCAATACCAGCGATACAGGTTCAACCACCGGCATAGCCGTTAATACATGTTCGATAATAACAGGGATATCGGTAAATCTAACCCGTTGCTGTAAAAATGCTTGCACCGCAATTTCATTGGCCGCATTCAGCACCGCCATAGCGCTGCCACCAGCAGTAACCGCTTGTCTCGCTAAGCGCAAACAGGGGAAGCGATCATAATCTGGCGCCTCAAAATCCAACCGTGCGGTGGCAATAATATCTAAACTGGCAACGCCAGAGCTAATGCGTTGCGGATAGGCCAAGCTGTGGGCAATCGGCGTGCGCATATCGGGGTTACCTAACTGCGCCAAAACCGAGCCATCGCTGTATTCGACCATAGAATGAATGACGCTTTGCGGATGCACCACAATATCAATCGCCTCGGGCGCGACATCAAATAACCAACAAGCCTCAATCAACTCCAGACCTTTGTTCATCATTGTGGCGGAATCTACAGAAATCTTGCGGCCCATTGACCAATTGGGATGAGCACAAGCTTGATCCGGAGTCATTGCCGACAGCTGATGGAGCGGGGTTTCTCGAAAAGGGCCGCCGGAACCGGTTAATAAAATTTTGCGGACACCTTCGGCCGTCATATCGGCCACCCCGGTTTGCTGAAAACGATGCGGCATACACTGGAAGATAGCATTGTGCTCACTGTCGATTGGCAACAAGGTAGCACCACTATTAGCCACCGCCTGCATGAACAGATGGCCCGCCATCACCAGCGACTCTTTATTGGCTAGCAGCACTTTTTTTCCGGCAGCAACAGCTGCCAAAGTAGGCACCAAGCCGGCAGCACCGACAATCGCTGCCATTACCGTATCGACCTCATCGGCCGCCGCGACATCTAATAAACCTTGTTCACCGCTCAACACTTTTGTCTGATCGGCCAAACCCTGTTGCTGCAGCAACGCCGCCAACTGCTCGGCCGCAGTGTCATCACGCATCACCGCATAACGGGGTTTATGCTGTTCAATTTGTGGCAGGATTAAATCTACCCGTGTATTGGCGGTAATCGCATGCAGCTGATAGCGGTCTGGATGCAGTGCCAGCACCGCTAACGTGCTAACGCCGATGGAACCCGTAGAACCCAGCACGGTAATGCTTTGAAGAGTGTTTATTGATGCCGTCATCAAGCCTACCAACCCGCCAGTATCAAACTGAGGGTGAATACCGGCGCAGCGGCCGTCATACTATCGAGACGGTCCATCATGCCGCCGTGACCGGGCAAAATCCGGCCGCTATCTTTGACGCCTTGCTCACGCTTAACCATGCTTTCGACCAAATCACCCAACACTGATGCTAAACTGGTGACAACAGCCACCGCCACCACAGCAAAAACATTATACTGTTCGCGACCCAATAAAAACCAAAACACTAACAACAAACCAACACTGGCCGCCATACCACCCCAAAAACCGACCCAAGATTTAGCCGGACTCACAGCGGGAGCCAGCTTGCGATCACCCCAAGCTTTACCGGAAAAATAAGCCCCGATATCTGCCGCCGCGACCAGCGCAATCAGCATGAAGATGAGCGCGATACCATCGGCATGCTGGCGCAGGTATACCAACGCTAACCACGCGGGTACCAGCGTGAACCAACCCATGACTAACCGTATTAGCGGCAAACGCCAAATGCTCGCACTGGCGGGATAAGACATCACCCATAACAGTGCAATACTCCACCACAAACAGCCAACACCAAGTAGCTCTCGCAACCGCAACAGCGCAAGTTGCTCCGTCCAGAGCTGGCTATACCAAGCAGCAACTGCCATCAGCAATACAACACTGAGGCTATACACGCTGCGCGCAAAAACTGACGGCAAGCCCGCCAAACCAGACCACTCCCAAGCAGCAATGGTGACCAGTATCGCCAACAGCAAGGCCAAGCCCTGTGGCGGCAATAAAAAGATACCGGCGCCGATTACACTAACCAGTACCAGCGCTGTGATGATTCGTAATTTAAGCATCGTCGTCACCCTTGCTAACACTTAGGGCTTCGGATTCAAGCCCTTCAGTCCAGCCATCGTCGTAATTATCTTCCGCTATTCGACCGCCAAAACGACGCTCGCGCTCATTGAAACTGGTCAACGCCGCTGCTATGTCGACCGCGGAAAAATCCGGCCACAAGGTATCAGAAAAATATAATTCGCTGTAGGCCAACTGCCACAATAAGAAATTGCTAATGCGGTGTTCACCGGCGGTGCGGATACATAAATCGGGTTTCGGAAGGTCAGCCAAGGCGGTGTATTGATTGAGCAGTGACTCGTTAATATCGGCCGGCTGCAAAGTACCTGCCTGAACTTGCTCAGCCAATTGCCGAGCGGCATTGGTGATATCCCACTGACCGCCATAATCAACGGCGATAACCAAAGTGGTGTCAGTATTATTAGCGGTTAACTGCTCGGCCAACTCCATTTGCTTGATCAAGTTGGCACTCAATTGCTGACGGCTACCAATAAAACGCACCCGCACCGCATCTTTGTGTAATTGCTGGACTTCTTTTTTTAAGTAGCTTGAAAACAGTAGCATCAAGGCTTTAACTTCTGGCCTCGGTCGCTGCCAATTTTCGCTACTGAAAGCAAACAAAGTGACAATACTGATGCCCTGCTGCCTGCAAAGCTTAAGTACTTTACGCACGGTTTCTACCCCGGCGCGATGTCCAGAAGGGGTCGACTTACCCTGGTGTTTAGCCCAGCGGCTATTGCCATCCATAATAATAGCGAGATGCGCTGGCACCTCACTAAAAAGATGCTGGGGGTTTGTAGTATCGCTAGAATCAGGCATAGAAAAGCAAGGCTGACGCCTAAATTTCCATCAGGTCAGATTCTTTCGCCGCCAGTGTTTTATCAATTTCGGCAATAAAACGATTGGTAATTAGCTGCACATCGTCCTGCGCTTTACGCTCTTCATCTTCAGAAATTTCTTTTTCTTTTTGTAACTCTTTAACGTCAGAAATAACATCGCGACGGATATTGCGGATCGACACCCGTGAGCTTTCAGCCTCTTGCTTGGCACGCTTGGTAAAACCACGACGAGTTTCTTCGGTCAACATCGGCATCGGAATACGAATCACCGCGCCGGCGGTTGAAGGGTTCAAACCTAAGTCAGACTTCATAATCGCTTTTTCGACATCGGGCACAATGTTCTTTTCCCAAGGCACCACTGACAAAGTACGTGCATCTTCAACATTGATGGCGGCCACCTGACTGAGTGGCGTTTCCGAACCGTAATAGTTAACCCGGAGGCCATCGAGAATACTGGGGTGGGCGCGACCGGTACGGATTTTGTTGAGACTGGTACCTAACGCTGCCAATGTTTTTTGCATTCGCTCTTCGGCGTCTTGTTTCAATTCTTCAATCACGAACTATCTCCCGCACAAAATTGTTATATATAATTTATTTTTTGTTGATACGCTCAACATCAATTTGGCAATTAAATCATCTTGTTGTCAAAGTAGAACGTAGTAGCATAGTTAACTATGCCACCTTCTCTTTAGTCGCTGTTATCAACGATCAAGGTACCCTCATGACCACCATTGACAATATTCAATAACGCGCCCACTTTTTCCATCTCAAACACACGCAGTGGCATATTGTGGTCACGACAGAGACAAATAGCTGTCAGATCCATCACTTCCAGTTTCTTGTCTAGGACCTCATCATAACTTAACTGCTCGTACTTCGTCGCCTCTGGATCGATCATTGGGTCAGCTGAATACACGCCGTCCACTTTAGTCGCTTTTAAGACTAACTCGGCCTCTACTTCAATACCGCGCAAGCAGGCGGCAGAATCGGTCGTGAAAAACGGGTTACCGGTACCAGCGGAGAAAATAACCACCTCACCTTTACCCAATAAACGCATCGCTTTACGGCGATCATAATGATCAACCACACCGCTCATAGGAATAGATGACATCACCGAAGAAGGAATATTGGCACGTTCCAAGGCATCACGCATCGCCAAGGCATTCATTACCGTCGCCAACATACCCATGTGGTCACCCGTAACACGGTCAAGGCCAGCTTTTTGTAGCGAGGCACCGCGGAACAAGTTACCGCCGCCGATCACCAAGCCTACTTGGATACCAATGCCTACTAACTGACCAATTTCTAAGGCCATACGATCAAGAACTTTAGGGTCAATACCAAAACCTTCAGACCCCATTAGGGCCTCGCCGCTTAGCTTTAACAAAATGCGCTTATACTTTTTATCCGGCATGGAAACTCCTACATGTGATTCATTGGGTAGCTGATAACAGCCAACGGTATCGACCGGATACCATCATAACTAATTTACAACAGGCAGACAGTAAAACGGGGCCAAAAGGCCCCGTTTATTTTGTTAACGGCTTAACCGTTTAACTGAGCAGCAACTTCTGTTGCGAAGTCGACCTCATCTTTCTCAATACCCTCACCCACTTCAAAACGTACGAAGGAGTTAAGTACCGCGCCACCATCTTTAATCAACTGGCCAACAGTAACCTCAGGATTTTTAACAAATGACTGTTCAGTCAAGCTGTTTTCTTTAAGGAACTTCTTGATCCGGCCACCCATCATTTTTTCGACGATTTCGGCAGGCTTGCCAGCCATATCAGGCTGCGCCTTAATTATTTCTTTCTCAGCATTTACTACATCGGCAGGCATATCTTCTGGTGTTGCGACCTGAGGGTTAACCGCTGCAACGTGCATAGCAACGTCTTTTGCTAACTCAACATCACCACCCGTTAACGAAACCAGTACCGCAATGCGATTATTAGAATGCACATAACTGCCGACAACGCCATCAGACTCAACCAGCACAGAGCGACGCACGCCGATGTTTTCGCCAATTTTTTGTACCAAAGCTTCACGCTCTGCATCCAGACCGCCGGCCATTAAAGCCACTACATCAGTTTGCTTAGCCGCAAACGCCGCGTCGGTAACCTTGGTTACAAAACCCTTTAGGTTTTCATCCTTAGCCGCAAAATCTGTTTCGCTGTTCACTTCAACCAACATACCATAGCTGCCATCTTCAGCAACTTTAGCGCTAACAATACCTTCAGCAGCGGTACGTCCCGCTTTTTTAGCAGCCTTCATACCGCTGTTTTTACGCATTTCTTCAATTGCCGCGTCAATATCACCACCGGCGGCGGCCAGTGCTTTTTTGCACTCCATCATGCCAAGGCCCGTGCGATCACGTAGTTCTTTTACCATTGAAGCAGAAACAGCTGCCATCGTTATATCCTCCAGCTCTGCCATCCATCGATAACAAAGACATCTATAGGGTTTAAAAATAGCGGTGTGTTGCGGTAAACCAGCACGCAGAACACGGCGCCATTATTCAGATTAAAAATTCAAAAAAAGGGAGCAAAGCCCCCTTGTTGAACCAATGCTACGAATTACTCGGCAGCAGGGGTTTCTTTAGACGCTTCAGCAGGAGCGGCTTGTGCAGCAGCTTCTTTAGGCGCTTCTACTGGAGCGTCTTCTTTAGGCTCTTCAGCAGCGGCCGCAGCCGGTGCCTCAACTTCAACAAAGTCGTCTTTCTTAACGGCAGCACCACTTGCTTCTTTACCGGCAATAATGGCATCAGCCATTGCAACGGCATAGAGCTGGATAGCACGGATAGCATCATCGTTACCGGGGATAACATAATCAACGCCATCTGGATCGCTGTTAGTATCAACGATACCGATAACTGGGATACCCAAGTTGTTGGCTTCTTTAATAGCAATACGCTCTTGATCGACATCGATAACGAACAAGGCATCAGGCAAACCGCCCATTTCTTTAATACCACCGATAGAACGCTCCAGCTTTTCC
This sequence comes from Oceanicoccus sp., assembly GCA_051277205.1. GTDB lineage: Bacteria > Pseudomonadota > Gammaproteobacteria > Pseudomonadales > Dasaniaceae > Oceanicoccus. The sequence goes on from JBNMPW010000102.1 coordinate 9,899, forward strand.
ATCAAACGGCTGCGCATCAGTGCTTCTTTTTTAGTCAGCTTGTCAAAAGTACCGTCGGCTTGCTGATTTTCTAGATCACGCAAACGCTTAATAGAGCCGCGGATAGTTTTGTAGTTGGTCAACATACCACCTAACCAACGGTGGCTTACATAAGGCTGACCCGCACGAAGAGCTTCTTCACGCATGATCTTGCCGGCTGCACGCTTGGTACCAACAAACAGAATTTTGTTTTTGCTAGTCGCCAGCTTTTGAATAAAAGCCAGAGCTTCATTAAACGCAGGAACAGTATGTTCTAGGTTGATGATGTGGATCTTGTTGCGAGCACCAAAAATGTACTCTCCCATTTTGGGATTCCAATAGCGAGTCTGGTGACCAAAGTGGACGCCAGCTTGCAACATGTCACGCATGCTTACTTGAGTAGTCATAATTACACCTATTTGTAAGGGTTAGGCCTCCATATACCCCATCAATCAACCTCACAAGCAACCCTACTTAAAGGACTAAAAGGAAGCACCCTGACCAATGTGACGGTATATGTGCGGATTAAGTTAACGCCCTAAATCGACGTCAAAATCAGCCACTTTTACGCGCTTTAATCTTGACCCCTAATTTGGGAGCGCGTTTTATACCACAACAGCCATCCAACTTAAAGCTAATCGCTGTTTTTAGCCGCTATTTTCAGCAATTTACTCAACTCGGTGTTGCAGATAATTTAGCCATTGATGATGGGCTTGGTTTACAATGGCTTTTTTTAGCGATGACAATTTAACGACGCTTATCTTTTTTATATTTATCAATTACTTAGGTTACTAACGCAGATGACAGTTGGGATTAAGAACGCCAGCCAGATAGAGAAAATGCGAATTGCCGGACGATTAGCGGCCGATGTGCTGGAAATGATCGGGCCCTACGTGGTGCCGGGCGTCAGCAGCGGTGAGCTCGACGACATATGTCACGATTATATCGTCAATACTCAGCAGGCCATCCCAGCACCGTTGGATTATCACGGTTTTCCCAAATCGATCTGCACCTCCATAAATGAAGTGGTCTGCCACGGTATTCCTTCAGAGAAGAAAATCCTTAAGCAAGGCGACATCATCAATATTGATATTACCGTCATTAAAGATGGCTTTCATGGTGATACCAGCAAAATGTTCCACGTTGGCAATGCATTGCCCCACAACGAACGCCTAGTCACCATAACCCAAGAGTGCCTCTATAAAGCCATTGCAATCGTAAAGCCCGGTACTACCTTGGGCGA
>JBNMPW010000103.1:0-11149 GCA_051277205.1 Oceanicoccus sp.
CGAGAAAAATTATTGGCTAAAGGCGCGCAAGCGCTGTCGGATGCCGAATTATTGGCCATTTTTTTACGCACCGGCTGTCGCGGTGAAACGGCGGTTGATTTAGCGCGTCGGCTGTTGAGTAATTTTGGTAGCCTGCGAGAGATGTTCAATGCCGGTGTTAACCAGTTCTGCGAAGTTAAGGGGTTGGGGCCGGCTAAATACACTCAACTGCAAGCCGTGCTTGAGATGTCGCGCCGCCATCTGCAAGAGCAATTAAGCCGCGGCGATGGGCTGACCAGCCCGCAGGCCACCCGGCAATATCTGTTGAGTTGTTTGCGCGACAAAAAACAGGAGCAATTTGCCTGCCTGTTTCTCGACAGCCAACACCGTGTGATCCGCTTTGAAACCCTATTCTACGGCACTATCGACGCGGCCTGCGTCTATCCCAGAGAAGTGGTGTCGCGTTGTTTAGAGCTGCAGGCGGCAGCGGTAATCTTTGCCCATAATCACCCCAGTGGAGTGGCTGAGCCTAGTCAGGCCGATCGGCGTATTACCGAGCGACTGGTGCAGGCTTTGGGGTTGCTAGATATTCGGGTGTTGGATCATTTTGTGGTGGGTGATGGCGAGGTGGTATCTTTTGCGGAGCGGGGGTGGCTGTGAGACTAGTCATTTTAATCTGCGATCTGTGACGCCGCACAGGTCGCTACCCTGCAAATGTCATAAATCATGAGAAACTAGCAGGGCGAGTGCCTACTCCCTCAAAGGGCGTGGCCTAACTTGGATGAAGGCCAATCGATGAGGGTGCAAGGGCCTCCCTAGCATCACGATAGTGCCCCAATAGTCAATAAAATCGCAGCCTTGAGCGCTTTTGATCAGTAGAACTAAGCAAAAATCCCGCTCACATGCCATCATCAAATAGGCTAAATATAGGTCTTTCTGTTGCTATCGCCTAGGTGTTCTGGTATAAAGTCGCGCTCCGTTCGGACAGCCCCTCAGTTGAGGTGACATTTATTACCGTTGTTTGGTAATTCTGGTCCGAGAAACAATTTTTTAGTTAATTAATTGGAAGGGACAACATGTCCAGAGTATGTCAGGTAACTGGTAAGCGTCCAGTAGCGGGAAATAATGTTTCTCACGCAAAAAATCGCACTAAACGTCGTTTTTTACCCAACTTGCACCGTCACCGTTTTTGGGTTCAGAGCGAAAACCGCTTTGTTTCCTTGCGTCTTACGGCCAAGGGTATGCGTATTATTGATAAAAAGGGTATCGATGCTGTATTGACAGACATTCGCGCCCGTGGCGAGAAGGTTTAAGGAGTAGGTCATGGCGAAGAGTGCACGCGATAAAATTAAATTGGTTTCTACTGCAGGTACAGGCCACTTTTACACCACCGACAAAAACAAGCGTAACACCCCCGATAAGATGGTATTTAAAAAATACGATCCGGTTGTTCGCAAGCACGTTGACTACAAGGAATCCAAGATCAAGTAACTCTTGAGCTTGTTTTTATTCAAAGCCCGGCATCGTTCGGGTTTTTTTGTGCCTGAAATTTAGCCGTTGCCGCAAAGTCTGCTCAGCCATCTATACTGTCGGCTTTTGCGTATTTATTAACGCAACTCTACTCGCTCAAGGTAAACCCCGTCATGCCAGAACTGCCCGAAGTTGAAACCGCTCGCCGTGGTATAGAGTCGCATATTGTCGGCCGCCATGTTGACACGCTAGTGATTAGACAGCCTCAGCTGCGGTGGCCAATCCCCGACAATTTAGCGCGTTTGATCAAAGGCCGGCTGATTGAGTCAGTAAAGCGTCGCGCCAAGTATTTATTGATTGGCTTTAGCAATGGCTCAGTGATATTGCATCTGGGGATGTCGGGTAGTGTGCGGATTATCAAGGCCGATGAGCCGCCGATGGCGCATGATCATGTTGATATGGTGCTGGATGATGGCCATGCGCTGAGGTTGACTGACCCGCGCCGTTTTGGCTGCGTGCTCTGGCAGGGCGCTCGTGAAGATACCCATAAGTTGCTGGCGTCTTTAGGCCCTGAGCCGCTGACCGAAGCGTTTGATGGTGACTTATTGTTCCAGCGCTCACGCGGTCGCAAGTTGCCGGTGAAGAGCTTTATTATGGATAACAAGATTGTCGTTGGGGTCGGTAATATCTATGCGAATGAAGCCCTGTTTGCGGCCGGCATTCGACCCGACCGCCATGCCGGTAAGATATCGCGGCAGCGTTATTTACTGCTTGGCGAGGAGATCAAACGGGTGCTGGCCAACGCCATTGAGCAGGGCGGCACAACTCTTAGAGACTTTGTCGGCGGTGACGGTAAGCCTGGTTATTTCAAACAGCAGTTACAGGTTTATGGCCGTGGTGATGAGCCTTGCTCGGTTTGTAAGCGCTTGCTTAAAGAAATCAGGCTAGGCCAGCGTAGCACCGTCTATTGCGGTAACTGTCAGCGCTAGCTGGAGGGAGTGGGTCACAGAAATGGTTTTTTTAAACGCAATGGACGACGAACTCTGCTTTTGTGTCTATGATTACTTCAACTATGGGTTTTAAGGGCTTATTACCAATAGAGTTATGACAACATCGAGAAGTCATCAGAACAGTGTTTGGACGTTAAGCCGGTCGAAAGAGGCTGTTTTAATTGATCGAATAAGACCTTGTTAATGGAGAAATACAATGCGAAAGATAGCAGATAAAATTCAACGTGCGGGACTGGTACTGGGGATGGCGACCATACTGCTACTGCCTCAAATTGCCTACACGCAGGCGATCGAAGAGGATCCATCGGCGTTGGCAATGACCGGTGATTTGTTGCTGGCGCGGCCCTTATTGCTGGCCACTACCGTGATAGGTAGTGTGGTCTATTTGGTGAGTCTGCCATTTTCATTGGCTGGTGGTAATGCCGTTGAAGCCGGTAATACCTTGGTGGTTGGCCCGGCGAAAGCGACTTTTGTTCGCTGCTTGGGCTGCACCCATTCAGGTTATAGCAAAGAAGTGAAAGCGGTGGAGGATTAAGCGCGAGCACTTTATTAACGATTAAAAAACCCCGCTGATGAGCAATCACAGCGGGGTTTTTTGTGCTTTATACTGTGCTAAATGTTGTCGAGTGACGATTGATCAGTGAGAGATATTAGCTTAGGATTTCTTGCAGTGCCTGATTGACAACCGGAGGTACAAACTGACTGACATCACCGCCCATAGTGGCAATCTCTCTGACCAGTGACGACGAGATGGCTGACAGGCCTTCGCTTGGGGTGAGGAATATGGTTTCAAAGCCGGCGCTCATGGCGCGGTTCATATCGGCCATTTGCATTTCGTATTCAAAGTCTTTCATTGAGCGTACGCCGCGCAATACAGTTTGGCTGTTTTTGCTTGCGGCAAAATCGACTAACAAGTTGTTAAAGGAACATATTTCAACACCATCGACGTGAGTGAGTGCTTGCTGACATAGCTCGATGCGCTGCTCAAGACTAAACATGGGAGGTTTTCTTTCGCTGTAAGCTATGGCCACAACAACCCGGTCAAAGAGCTTGGCAGCCCGCTCCACCAAGTCGATATGACCGCGTGTAATCGGGTTAAATGTGCCGGGGTAGATCACTGTACGCATGCTGATTACCTGTTGTTGTGTCGTAATTATACCTGTCTGAGGAATTTATGCCCGCCGCTTTTGTGACCTATCTATAGCTCCTATGTTCGACGCCTATGTATAGCCCTTGTGTATAGCCCCAGTGTTTCGACTACCTACGTAAGCGGCGTTGAGTGGCAAGCTTAGTCGCGGCGAAAAAGGCGATAGCTGACTTGGCCGGTGGTTTTTTCCCGATGCAGTCGCCAGTTGGCAGGGATGATTGGTAACGCTTCATCACGGCCCATTTCCAGATAGATCACAGCCCGCTCGGCTAGCAAGCCCAGTTGCTCAATGTCGACGATACAATCCCCCGCTAGATCTTGATGAAACGGCGGGTCGATAAAAACAACATCGAAGACAGGGCGCTTTGCTGCGACGCTACCATACTGAGCCAGCCATTGTTTGGCTGGCAGGCAATGCACGGCTGCTGTGCTCTCGGCATCCTTTGCCATTAAGGTGTCGAGATGCAGCTGCAGCTGCGCGCTGGCGCCAGGCTGGCTGTCTACCATGTCAACATGGCTGGCGCCTCGTGATAGCGCTTCTAGTCCCAAAGCCCCGCTACCGGCGAACAAGTCCAAACAGCGTGCACCAACGACATCGGTCGTCAGCCAGTTAAACAGCGTTTCACGTATCCTGTCAGGGGTCGGTCTCAGGCCTTCAATGCTGGGGAATGCCAGCTTGCGGCCGCGCCAAGACCCGCCAATAATCCGCAATGCATTGGTACTGGTTTTTTTTTGACGGCTATTCATTTGTTACCTGCTAATGGGCTCCGCTTCGAGCAACAAGAGTGGTAGGATAGCAGCTCTTAACATCAGTTCTAGTAGAAGAGTTAGCAGTCCATCCCATGAAGTTTTTCGATCGATTTAAATCCGATAAAGAAACCCCCGCCAGCAGCCACGATCAGCCACCTGAAACGGTAGCCGAGACGGTCGTTGAAATCTCGGTTGAGCAGACGACTATTGAAGCCAGTCCGGCGGCAGATAGCGCCCCTGAGGTTGGCTATGCAGAAACCGGCGCTGCTGACAGGGATGAATCTAGCGGCTTTTTTGGACGTCTTAAAAAGGGTTTAAAACGCACCAGCTCTAGCTTTGCTAGCGGTATGGGGTCGATATTTCTTGGTAAAAAGGAAATTGATGATGAGTTACTGGACGATCTTGAAACCCAGTTGCTGGTGGCCGATGTCGGTATTGAGGCGACGCGCCATATTATGGACAGCTTAGCCAAACAAGTTTCTCGCAAAGAATTGTTTGATGCCGGTGCTTTGTATCAGTCCCTGCAAAAAGAGCTGGCGGCGTTGTTAGCCCCGGCCGCTAAACCGTTAGAGATTGATGGCAGTCACAAGCCCTATGTGATTTTGATGGTCGGGGTCAATGGCGTTGGCAAGACCACCACCATCGGCAAGCTGACTAAGCGTTTCCAGGCCGAAGGTAAGTCGGTAATGTTAGCGGCGGGAGATACTTTTCGTGCCGCGGCTGTTGAGCAATTACAAGTGTGGGGTGAGCGCAATGATGTGCCGGTGATAGCGCAGCATACCGGTGCCGATAGCGCCTCGGTTATCTTTGATGCTGTGCAGGCGGCGCAGTCACGCAATGTGGATATTTTGATTGCCGATACCGCTGGCCGCCTTCACAACAAAGAACACTTGATGGAAGAGTTGAAAAAAGTGGTGCGGGTGATGGGCAAACTCGACGATACCGCGCCTCATGAAGTGATGTTGGTGCTGGATGCCGGCACCGGCCAAAACGCCTTGTCTCAGGCCAAGCATTTTCAGGCCGTGGTCGGGGTAACTGGTTTGACGCTAACCAAGCTCGACGGCACCGCCAAGGGTGGTATTATTTTTGCTATCAGCAAACAGCTACAGCTGCCGATTCGCTTTATTGGCGTCGGTGAGCAGGTCGACGATTTGAGGCCCTTTGTTGCCGATGATTTTGTCGCCGCCCTATTTAATAATTACAAGGCTGGCGACTAGAGCGCCGGAAAGTTAACAATAAAAATATCTGATGCTAAACGGTGGTTAGCCAATGATTCAGTTTGACCAAGTCAGTAAACGATACCCCGGTGGCCATGAGGCCCTGCGCAGCATCAGTTTCAATGTTGACGCCAATGAGATGGTTTTTTTAACCGGTCACAGTGGCGCCGGTAAAAGCACATTGCTCAAGCTGGTGATGGTGATGGAGCGTCCCACTAATGGCCAAGTATTGGTCAATGGCCGTAACCTGCGCGACCTTCCCGCTCGTAAAATACCTGCTCTTCGACGCGATATCGGTGTGGTTTTCCAAAATCACCAATTGTTATTTGATCGCACTGTGTTCGACAACATTGCCTTACCACTAGTGATTGCCGGCTATCAGCCCCGCGAAGTGGGTCGACGGGTAAGAGCAGCACTGGATAAAGTCGGTCTGTTGAGCAAAGAAAAAAAAATGCCTGTGGCGCTATCTGGTGGTGAGCAGCAACGGGTAGGGATTGCCAGAGCAGTGGTCAACAAACCGAAGATTCTACTGGCCGATGAGCCCACCGGTAATCTCGACCCTGAGCTATCCGCTGAGATCATGCAGTTGTTTGCTCAATTCAATCAGGTGGGCGTGACGGTGTTGATCGCCAGTCACGACCTCAGTCTCATTGCTCGTTTGCCCTATCGAATGATGACCTTGCGTGAGGGTCAGATTATCTCAGCACCAGGGACGTCACTATGAGCCCGACATCTAATAAGGGCGCACAAAAGACTACCAATACCCATAAAGCTGTGAAAAATACGCCGCGTAAGCCCGCCAGTCGCGACCAAGGTGCAAGCCAAAGCCACACCAGCGCCGGTGACAAGATCAGTAGCTATCTAGCACACCACAAACAAGTGGCGGCCGATAGTCTACGTCGGTTATTGACGACTTTGGTGCCCAGCGTAATGACCTGGCTGGTGATTGGTATTGCACTGGCGCTGCCCACAGGTTTGTTTGTTGCCTTAAGTAATTTAGAGGCAGTGAGCCGCGGTTGGGATGGTGCCGCACAGATATCGTTGTATGTTAACCGCGCGGTATCTGATCAAGACAGTCGCAAAATTGCCGGCAAGCTGCGGCTGCGTGATGATATTGCCGACGTGGAATATATTTCCCGGAGTCAGGCGCTGGCCGAATTTCAGGCGCTCTCGGGTTACGGTGAAGTGTTAGATAACCTCGAACAAAATCCTTTGCCGGCGGTGATTGTAGTGCGGCCGGTAGAGCAAGATATGTCAGCCGTTGCCACCGAGCAGCTGTTTGAGCAGCTACGGGCGTTACCACAAATAGAACAAGCTAGCCTCGACTTAGAGTGGGTGCAGCGGTTGTATAGCATGATGGAGCTGGGTCGACGAATGACGTTGGCATTGGCTGCCCTGCTGTCCTTAGGGGTGTTGTTGGTGATCGGCAACACCATTCGGCTAGCCATTGAGGGCCGGCGCGATGAGATCGTTATCGTTAAGTTGGTAGGCGGAACCAATGCCTTTGTAAGGCGTCCATTCCTTTACACCGGCCTCTGGTATGGGCTGGGTGGTGGCTTGGTGGCCTGGCTGGTGATAAGTGCTAGCCTGCTCTGGCTCAGCGGGCCGATAGCCGAGCTGGCAGGGTTGTATCAAAGCCAGTTCAGCTTGCAGGGCTTGGGCTTTGTGCACACCTTATTGCTATGGTTAGCCAGTGCCTTACTGGGCTTGGCAGGGGCGTGGATTGCAGTGAGTCGGCATCTAGGTGCTATCGAACCTCGTTAGCAAAACTTGATTTAGCGCAAACAACCCCCATAACACATAGTATGAAGGCGATAAAACACCGAATCTGCGAACTTTTTTGTTATTAGCACTCTAAACTAATGAGTGCTAAAATTACCGCCGATTTAACGGAGAGACCTATGAGTACTGCCTTACAGACTGTCAACTTGGTGCCGGGGAGCAATCTCAACGCCTATATGCAGACTGTTAACCACTTCCCAGTGTTGACAGCAGAGCGCGAGCGCGAGTTGGCTGAAGAACTGTATTACAATGAAAACCTCGAAGCGGCCCGTGAGATGGTTATGTCTCATCTGCGCTTTGTGGTGCACATTGCCAAATCCTATAACGGATATGGTTTGCCCTTGGCTGATTTGATTCAAGAAGGCAATGTCGGCCTGATGAAAGCGGTTAAGCGCTTCAACCCAGAGAAAGGTGTGCGCCTAGTGTCATTTGCCGTGCATTGGGTAAAAGCCGAAATGCACGAATATATTCTGCGTAACTGGCGCATCGTCAAAGTGGCTACTACCAAGGCTCAGCGTAAATTATTTTTTAACCTGCGTGGCGCCAAGAAAAAACTGGCATGGCTTAACAATGCTGAAGCCAATGCGATAGCCGATGATCTCGGTGTTGATGTCAAAGAAGTTCGTCGTATGGAAAGCCGACTGACGGCTTCTGATTTAGGCTTTGATGCCGGCGCGGATGATGAAGACGACGGTTATGTCGCGCCAGCGCACTATTTAGAAGATCATTCTACTAACCCGGCAATGTTATTAGAAAACGCTGACTGGGAGCAAAACAATAACCAACATCTGCATATTGCTCTAGAGCAGTTGGATGAGCGCAGTCGTGATATTTTGCAAACTCGCTGGTTGAGTGATGACAAACCAACGTTGCATCAATTGGCCGATAAATACGGTGTTTCAGCTGAGCGTATTCGCCAGTTAGAAAAAAATGCGATGAAAAAAGTACGGGCCACGATGGAAGCCTAATGGCTTTTTTAGTGGAGAAAAAACCGCCCTTAGGCGGTTTTTTTATGGCTGATTATTTGCCTAAAAAGCGCTAGTTAAAGACTCTTTCTGCGGGATACTACAATGGCAAAAATTTATTTGATGATCGCCGCCTTTAGCGGTTTGTTAGCCGTTGCCATTGGCGCCTTTGGTGCGCATGGCTTAAAGGAGCGACTCCCGGCAGATCTAATGGCGGTTTATCAAACTGGCGTGCAATATCATTTCTATCATACCTTTGCTTTGCTGGTGGTAGCGCTACTACTGCTGCAATACCCACAGCTTAAGTTGCTCAACTGGAGCGGCGGTTTGTTACTGTTAGGCATGCTGATATTTTCAGGCAGCTTGTATCTGATGGCATTAACTGGGGTGCGCTGGTTAGGTGCAATTACACCGATCGGTGGCGTGGCGATGATCATTGGCTGGCTGTTATTAGCTGTGGCCGCTTATCAATCTATTGGAGACTAACGTTTTATGAGCAGTGATGCCCCCGATAACATTAGCAGCGATAACAAAAGTGTTAGCGACGACACTAAACGGCGCAGTATCCGCAGCTTTGTACTGCGTACTGGCCGCATGACCCCGGGCCAACAAAATGCCTATGATCGGCACTGGGCAGAGAAGGGTTTGTCCATAGACGATGGCCTGCTGGCGTACAGTAAGGTCTTTGGTCGCCAAGCACCACTGGTCTTAGAGATTGGTTTTGGAATGGGCGCATCGTTAGTGACCATGGCAAAAGCGGAAGCGGATAAAGATTTTATTGGTATCGAAGTGCATACACCTGGTGTCGGTAAGTTATTGCATGGCATGGCCGAAGGAGGTGTTGAAAATCTACGTGTTTATAATGAAGATGCGGTAGAAGTATTGGCCCGCTGTATCCCGGATCAGAGTCTCGACCGTATTCAAATTTATTTCCCCGACCCATGGCATAAGAAAAAACACAATAAGAGACGCTTGATTCAGGCTGAGTTTGTAGCGCAGCTCAGAAAAAAACTAAAAGTGGATGGAGTCCTTCATCTTGCCACCGACTGGGAACATTACGCCGAACAGATGATGGAAGTGATGACCGCAGCGGAAGGTTTTAGTAATCAGGCAGAGCCGTTTTGTTTTTCGCCTCGCCCGGAATATCGTCCAATAACCAAGTTTGAACAAAGAGGACAGCGCCTTGGGCACGGAGTTTGGGATGTATTATTCTCCAAAAGCCAGTAGTGAGTGCTAGACTGAAACTTAATAAGCACGATTAATGACTTGTGCGTTGCCAGAGTCTACCGTATTAATGACCAGTAAAAACCCTTGGACAGCGTTTCTGCCACTAATAATCTTCAATATTCTATTTGTCTATCTCGCCCTTGGCAACGGTAGTCTGGAGCTCTATGGCGAAAATAATTGGATGGAGAACGGTCAAGTCATTCTGTTAGCGCTGTCTACGATGGTGTTTTTATGGGCATGGCCGCAGGCAGATGTCTACCAACGAACGCTGCTGTTAGCCTGCTCAATATTTTGCGTTAGTTCAATTTTGCGCGAGCTCGATATTGAAAAATTAGATGTTCCGGTCTGGGTTGTTTTACTCGGTAGTGGTTTGGGTAAAAAAATATTTTTGGCCGTGATTTGGTTATCGCTGCTGAGCCGATTTTTTATTCAGCGACAATATTTTATCGCGCAGTTAATGGTGTATGCGAGCTCATTAACGGGCAAATGTATTTTGCTAGGCGGTGTGCTTATGTTATTGGGCTTACCATTCGACCGACAATGGATTGACACGACTCATGGTCAGTTTTATGAAGAGATATTTGAGTTCAGCGGCTATTACTGTTTGCTGGTAGCTGCGGTGTTTTCCCCAGCCAGCCTGCGTGCTATAAATGGTCGAATAAAAAAGCCCTGATATAACAGGGTTTTTTTGTATAGCAAAGTATTGCTGTGCTATTAAAAAGCCAAGCGCACACCGATACCGGCTACCTTTGAATCAACGTCATTATCAAACAACAAATATTCCGCATAGATATCAATAGTGTCTAAAATATCGAACGAGGCACCAACCCCATAGAATATTTCTTCGCTGTCATCTGATAGGTCGATAGGGCCAACGGAAACTTCAGCATCAATAAAAGCAACGCCAGCTTTACCATAGATTTCAAACATCGGCCCAATAGGCAAGTTCAGTACCGCTGCTACGGTATAGGCATCTATCTCTGCTTCGACATCACTGGAGCCAAAATCACCCAAGTCATAGTAGCCCGCCTCAATAGAAGCCATAAAAAGGATACTGTCGATAAAAGTATAGCCAAGAAAAAATGCTGTCGTGGTTTCATCACCATCAATACCGGCAGCGTCAATATCGGCTAGATAAACGCCGGCGCCAATATAAAGGCCATTATCAGCAGCGGCGGTGCTAATGAGTGTGGTATTTATGGTCACCACTGAGAGCGCAGCCAGCAAAAATGTTGAAAGTTTGTTCATTGATGTTTCCCTGAATAAAAGCTGTTGTAATAATTGTGTGAATGCACAAGAAGTGTAGGCAGAGATCTACAAAATCGCGAACTATAATACTCCAAAACAGAGCAATTTTTTATAAAAGACGATGTGTCATTAGTATGTAATCTAGGTGTCGTAAAGAGGTGATGAAGGTTTAGTGGGTGTAGTATCGAGGAAAAAGTTAGCGTGCCATATTATTGTTAGTTTGGCACTGCATGCTAATTGTCGTTGTTATCAAAGCCAGCAGCGAGCCCTGATGTGCACGATGTGTTGCGGATATATTAATTAGTAGCAAGACTGTTCATGACAGAGGCTTTCTTGTGACTGCGTAATTCACTG
>JBNMPW010000104.1:0-10934 GCA_051277205.1 Oceanicoccus sp.
AGAACGAAGCCCGCCACTTTAGTGACAGGTTTGGTGGTACAGGTGCCAGAATACCTTGAAAACGGTGAGCAAATTAAAATTAGTACCGAAGATAATCGTTTTAAGTCACGCGCCTAAACAGTCGCGGACAACTGAGCTACACTGAGTTATCGTAAATACCCAACAGGTTTAAGCATGCGTTTTAATGAGCTATCAATCAATATTGGCAAAAAAATAACCTTGCGTACTATTGGTCTAGATTATAAAAAGCATAAATTTGATGCCCGTATTATTGGTTATATAGAAGGTAAAAGTTTAATGCTTTCTTTAGCGTCCAAACCGGGGCAGGTGTTATTACAGACGGGTCAATCGCTCAGTCTTGAGCTGCAGCTGCCAATAGGAACAGCCTTTTGTGATACCGAAATTGAAGCGGTGCACGAGTCGCCGTCGCTCTATTTGGTGGTTGACTATCCGTTGGGTGTTAATTTCGAGCAGCAACGTCAGCAGCCACGGCTGCCGGTGGATACGCCAGTAGAAGTGAGCGGCCATACTGGCATGGGGATGATCACCCACAGTATCAGCGGTTTTATGCTGGATGTCAGTAGCAATGGTGCTCGTATAGTACTGGAGAAAGAGCTCACATCGATGGTAACCAAAGTTGATCTTGGGGTAATGTTGGTCAGCCAAGGTTTAGAGCGAGACATCAGTATCATGGCTGAGGTTCGCAACACAGCTGAAGTGTCAGCGGATTACCCCAGTTGTGGTTTTGCCTATGGCCTAGAGTTTATTGAGCTTGAAGATATTAACAATTACTTCTTGCAGGCTTATTGCCTACAAGAAGTAGCCAGGGGCCGCGCCTTACTTTGTAATGCTAGCTGACGGCGCCGGTTGCTCGCGTCGCCCTGCCAGTAGCTTGTCTAAGTCTTGCAGCATCATATAGAGGCAGGGTACCAGCAGTAAGGTAATCACCGTGGCGAACACAATACCAAAGCTTAACGATACCGCCATGGGGATGACTTGCTGCGCTTGTAAGCTGTTTTCTAACAGCATCGGCAGTAACCCGAAGAAAGTGGTCAGTGAGGTGATCAAAATAGCGCGGAAGCGTTTCGCACCTGATTGCATCACTGCGGTGGTTTTATCCACACCTTGAGCCGTCGACCGATTAATAAAGTCGACCATAATCAAGCTATCATTTACCACTACACCCGACAGCGCGATGATGCCAAAGAACGACATCATGTCGAAGGGTATATCGATTATGATATGGCCAACAATTGCACCAATTACGCCAAAGGGAATAACGCCCATAATAATTAATGGCTGTAAATAAGATTTAAGCGGTATTGCCAGCAGGGCATAAATACCCAACAATGCGACGGCAAAACCCGTAAACAAACTTGAGAACAGTTTCGCCGACTCCTCACTTTCGCCGTCTAACGAATAGCTGATACCCGGATAGCGGTTAATTAAATCGGGGAAGAAATTCAGTTTAATATCATCAACGACCTCACTGGGCGCTGCTATCGCTTTATCTAATTCAGCGCTGACTTTAATCGCCCGCTGATTATTGATACGAGTCGTTTTGCTATACCCCGGTGCAATTTCTATGCTTGCCACTGAGCTAAACGGTAGTTCGTCGCCCTGCGGCGTGCGGATATACATGTTTTCAAGATTGGCAATATTTTCACGCTCGCTGATAGGGTAGCGAACCATCACTTTTACTTCGTTGTTACCGCGTTGAATACGTTGCGCTTCAGCACCATAAAAAGCATGCCGAACTTGGATGCCAAGGTCAGTAAGCGTCAGGCCTAGGGCCTCAGCGCCAGGTTTTATTGACAGCACAATCTCGTCTTGTACCGCTGTGGAGCTATTACGAATGTCGTAAATACCGTTATAAGTAGCCAGTTGCTCGGCCAGTTCTGCGCCGGCGAGCTTTAATTGATCAAGATCGGCGCCGATTAATTTAAAGGCCACTGCTGGGCCGCCCATTCCTTCCATATTTGAGATAGACAGTACTTTTGCTCCAGCAATATCGCCCACCAGTTCACGCCAGCGTGCGGCGATTTGGTTACTGTCTAGGTTGCGATCTTCGGATTTTGTTAGCTCCATCATCGAGCTGGTAAAACGGCTGTCGTAGCCCCAAGAAAAAATGTGGTTAACCAGGCCGGTTTCGACATTATTGTCACTTTTGTATTCATCATCCATCTTATAAAGTGCGGTGATAATTTTTTGATGAGCTTCCAATGTTTGTTCTTCGGGGGTGCCTTCAACCATTTCGAGATCGGTACGTAAAAAGTCTCCCGGTAGTGCCGGGACCAACACATAGCGGACAACTCCGCCCGCGATTAACCCCCCGACCAAAATTAAAATAGCAATAAAACTGGCAATAGTGCTGTAGCGGTTACGCACGCATTTTTTCAGCAAGGGCATATAGCGATTTTGAACAAAGCGGTTTAGACGTACATTGTTACTTTTGGGGATGCGATTTATTTTGTCCCACACCGCCCAGTGATTTGTGCTGCTGTGGGCGAGGTGGGCGGGCAATATCCACTTTGATTCGATTAAGGAAAATACCAAGCATAAAATAACAACCCAGCCTAAGGCCTCTGGGAAGGGTGAAAATATTCCGCTGGTAAATAGTGTCGGCATAAAGGCGACGATAGTGGTGAGGACGCCAAAGGTGGCTGGGGTGGCAACTCTTAAAGCACCTTCAATCACGCTGTCAACACTCTGACCTTTTTCTTCAATGGTGGTGTAAGCGCTTTCGCCAATAATAATGGCATCGTCCACTACAATTCCGAGGATCAAGATAAAGCCAAATAAACTGAGCATATTTAAGCTGGTAGCAATAGGCTCCACTGGTAAAAACATAAACGCGCCGAGGAAGCACACTGGCAGCCCTGCCATTACCCAAAAGGCGAGTTTAATTTCTAAAAATAATGCCAGCACGATAAAGACTAACAAAGCCCCTATCGTGAGGTTTTTCAACATCATATCGAGCCTACCCTCGAGGTAGTAGGTGATGTCCGCCCAGTAATCAATCTCAATGCCTGGTGGCAAGCTTTTACGTTTTTCTTCAACATAGCGTTTGGCTGCACGGGATACCTCGATGGCATCTTGGTTGCCTACCGCATAGACAGTGATGCTCATGCTGAAGGTGTTATTGAATAATGAAAACCCTTTCTCTTCTATAAAGCCGTCATTGATAGTGGCAATATCAGCCAGCGTTAGTCGGGTACCATCGGGGTTGCTAATCAGCACTACTTGTTCAAAATCTTGCTGCCGATATGCTTGCCCCTTGGTACGCAGCATAATCTCGCCGGTTTTCGTTTTAACGGCGCCGCCCGGTAAGTTGATGGAGGAATTACGTATAGCGTCAGCAACTTTCTCCAAGGTGAGATTATATTTGTGGAGTTGATCTTCTGGCACTTCTACCGTTATTTCAAAATCACGGGCCCCAAAGATGGTGGCATAGGCGATATCTGGGTCTTGTAACAGTTCGTTTTTAACGTCTTCGGTGAAGGCCTTCATGGTGGCTTCGTCGAGGTTGCCATATATCTGCAAGTTGACGGCGTGATCACGAATATTCAATTGCTTGATTACCGGTTTTTCGGCATCACCAGGGAAACTATTTATGCCATCAACGGCGGATTTCACTTCGTCCATCACTTCCAGAACTTCATAATCCTCATAAGTGGTCACTACCACGGAGGCCATTGATTCACTGGCGGTGGATTCGACTTTCTTAATCGCTTCAATATCTTTTAAGGCCTCTTCTATTTTTAATACCAGGCCTTGCTCAACTTCTTGCGGTGCAGCCCCAGGGTAGGCCATGTTGATGGTGATGATATTGGGCTCAAGTTCTGGTTGGATAGTGCGTTGAATATTGAGGGCGGAATAACCGCCAACCACAAAAATAAGCACCATCAATAAATTTGCAGCCACAGGATTGTTGGCAAACCAGGCGATAATGCCGCCCGGTTGGTTGCCAGTAGTAGCTATCGGCGAGTCACTCATACGGGGTGACTCCCTTCGCGCGTTAGCTTATCGGCCGGCAGCGCCGGTGCAAGATTGGTGGGTTGTTGTTTCTGTGGCTCGGCTTCTAGAGTAGGCTCCAGCGTTTGGCCAGCATTGGTGGCGGTTTTAGAGGCAATGCGTACAGCAGTGCCGGGGATGCCGCCACGAATTGTAGATAGCGGCACCAGATCACCTTGGTCGAGACCGGCGGTGATATAAATTTCTCTATCGGAAGTACGTAATAGGCTGACTTTGCGGTTTTGTAAGCGTTGTTGTTGGTCGATTACCCACACCACATTACCGGGGCGCAGCACATGCCGGGGTAGGCGCACCAGATCATTGATTAAGCGGCCTTCAATTTTCGCTTTGACGAAGGTGCCAATGCGCAGCTCTTCAGCTTGCGGTTGACTCAGGCCGTAGGGGTCGGCGATCTCGGCGACTACAAATAGGACTCTGCTGCGTTCATCCATCACGCCTTCGGTGCGAACCAACTTGGCCTGCCACTGTTGTAGTTGGCCACCAATTTCAGCATATATTTCAACTTTTGGTTCGATGTTGAAATCCCGATCAACTAGCGTTGGCAGCTCTAGATAATTTAATTTGTTATCTGGCAGCGCCATCCGCAGTTCAGCAAAATCAATCGCAAAAGTGGTGGCAAGCTCGCTACCAGCATTGACGTATTGGCCAATATCGACCTGTTTGTTACGAACTAAACCATTATAAGGGGCCCGAATGGTGGTTCGGTCGAGTTGATCTTTGGCGTGGTCTAGGTCGGCCAGTGCAGAATCCAGTTTTGCTTTTGCGTGTGCCAGCTGCGGTTTACGCAGGGCTAAATCTTCGGCGGCTTGGGTGCGTTTCACTGAACTGCGGTATTTAATCCAGTCTTTGTAGGCGACTTCAGCAATACCTTGTTCGGATGCCTGTTCACTTTCAGCACTGGCCACTGCTGCTTCGGCGCGTTTCAGGTCCGTTAAATAGTCCCGTTGATCAATACGTAATAGGACATCGCCTTGATTAAAAAAACCGCCGACCTTAAAGGCTTTGGCGACTTCAATAATACGGCCGGTGACTTCAGCTATTAATAAAGTCTCGGTGCTGGGGCTAATAGTACCTTGGGCGCTGACGGAAATACGAATATCTTCTTTCACTACTTCGGCAACATCAACCAATAAGGTAGTTTGTTTGAGTTCTGCTTTCACCGGTTGGTCGCGGTTGAAATAAAGCCCAGTCGCGATCAAGCAGGCAATGGTAATAATGATGACTGGGCGAAGTATTGTTCCGAGATTGGAGGGCACGCTTATATCCTTTATGTAAGGCTGAGCACTGAAGCCTACTGCTAGTCTATTGCAATAAAAATAGGGGGAAAATAATACCTAAGCAAACAGGAGTGCAGATTTAAAATATAGACCTTTTTATACCATAGAGAGGTGTCACCTACATTAACTGCAGATTAATTTTCTACTTTAAGTGCTTTATGGGTGCTGGTTTTTAGTACGTAATTAGCAATAATATATTATATAAAACAGTTACATAGCGCGACTACAGGTAATTGCCTCTATGCTTGTTACTGCTGTAGTTGCTATCGGCACGCGGCCTGCTAAAGCTTGGCTATACTAACAACGCTAGTTTTTATTTATTCATTATGAGTTGAATTATGTTGTTGAACACTCAATGCCGTCGATTACGACTGTTGTTACTACTGCCGTTGTTAGCGATGGTTAGCAGCTCACTGTGGGCGGTCGATACCAGTCGACTTTGGTTGCCGAAAAAATATGCGCAAGTGAAGCCTAAGTTAATGCTGGCAGCGCAACAGGCGGAGGAGTCGGATCGTTGTAGCACGGTTGTCGCCGGTGAAATGATACTGCGGAAAAACACGCCCCAAAATTATTACTTTGTGATCACTTGCCGTGACTCGGCCTTTAAAACCTACAACCTTACTTATTTATTTCCGATAGCGGGTGATATGCCCTCGCTAAAGGCTGAAGAACGCTCTCGGGTAGAACAGCAGATTATAGTGGGAGTAATAGACGATCAAGGTATCGATGAGCCTCAGGCTATACAGCTATGTCGCAATGCGATGATTGAGCTGGCGGATGAGTTTGATGTGATGGTTATTACTGAGTCTGCGCTTAAGGTGAAGTCTAGGCCCAATGGCAGTTTCTATATGCAACTTCCGTTTACTGCACAAAGTGAATTGGGCAACGCGATTAATTATCGAGCTGATTGCCGGGTAAATCCGCAAGGGGAGGTGAAACTGGTTAGTTTATTAGAAGAGGAGGGAGCGCTGACTATTTGTCGTGATAACTTGCGGGTAGAAGCGGCTCTCTACGGTCGTATTATTATAGATGAGCAAGCAAAGGCGTTATTGGACGTCACTGTTAATGGCGATTTTATCTATAGCATGCCTTTCGATGTTAAAACCCGTATCGGCGCGGTTATTCGATATGGCTCACAGTGTCAGGTGAATACTAAAGCGGAAGCTGAAGTTACCATCAAATTATTAGCAGATGGTGCATTAGCTAATTGCAAAGATGAGCTGGCAGATGAGTTTGATGTGATGACTATTGCGGAGTCTGAGCTTAAGGTGGAATCGCTGCCAAATGGCAGTTTTTATATTCAATTTCCTTTTACGGCGCAAAGTGTATTGGGCAGCGTCATCAATTATCGGGCTGATTGTCGGGTACCGCCGGAAGGGCAAGTTGAGCTGGTTAGTTTCTTAGAAGAGAAGGGGGCGCTGGCTATTTGCCGCGATACCTTGCATGCAGAGGCGGCGCTGTATGGCCGTATTACTATAGATGAGCAAGCAAAGGCGTTATTGGACGTCACTGTTAATGGCGATTTTATCTATAGCCTGCCCTTCGATGTAAAAAACCGTATCGGCACGGTGATTCGGTATGGCTCCCAGTGTCAGGTAAGTCCCGAGGCGGAAGCGGAAGTTACCATCAATTTATTAGCAGCCGGTGCTTTAGTTGTTTGTAAGGGTGAGCTGGGCCGAGAAACGCTATTGATGAAATCGGTTGAAATGGCGGAGCAGGCCAGTACTGCCAGTGAGCAAGCCGGACGCTTTAGTGTTGAGATTCCCTTCACCGCCAATGATCCCAACGGAAATCGCCGTAATTTCAAAGGCTACTGTGAAGTCGATGAAGAAGGTGAGGCTGAAGTGGTGACCAAAATAGACAAAGATAGTATTTATGGTATCTGTATTGAGCAAGTTCGCAGAGAAACGACGCGGATGAAGAGTGTGGTCATCTTAGAGGCACAATTGTCACCTTTGCAGGGTGACGATGATGATGGCTATGTTGGGGTGGTACCGTTTGATGCCAGAGACCCCCGCGGTAAGACCTTACGCTTTGAAGCTGAATGTCGAGTAGGTGGCAATGGTGCTAGTGAGGTGAAACTACGGGGGCGTCGTTGAGGACCTAATAGTGCACCCCTGCTGCCTATTCAGTATGTAATGAAGCGTAATTAGCAGGCATAAAAAAACCGCCGATTTAACTCGACGGCTTTTTTGACCAGTCAGCTTACTTTGTAGCAGCTTTCTTGGCTTTGGCTTTCGTAGCTACTTTTTTAGGGGCAGCTTTTTTAGCTACTTTCTTGGCAGCTTTTTTAGGAGCGGCTTTCTTAGCTTTTTTGGCTACTGGTTTTTTAGCGGCTTTCTTAGCTGGTTTTTTGGCAGCTTTTTTGGCTTTAGCTTTTTCTTTAGCAGCGGCTTTCGTAGCGGCTAATTTAGCTTTAGCAGAGGCTTTTTTAGTTTTAGCTTTTTCTTTAGTAGCGGCTTTCTTAGCAGCTGCTTTAGAGTTGGCAGCAGCCTTGCGCGCTTTAGTTTTCTCTTTAACAGCAGCTTTTTTGGCAGCAACTTTAGCTTTAGCAACGGCTTTTTTAGCAGTGGCAGCATCTTTGCTGGCGAGTGCTTTTTCAGCAGCAGATTGAGCTTTGGCTACAGCAGCAGTGCTTTGTGCAGTAGCTTTAGCAGCGCTAGCAGCAGATTTAGCATCTTTAGCAGCGGCTTTAGCAGTATCGTTAACCGCTTTGGCAGAGGCAACAGCGTCACGAGCTTTAGCAACTTGCGCTTTAGCAGCAGCTGACTTGCTGTTTTTAGCTTTGCTGCGAGCAGCGGATAATTTTTTGCTGGCTGAATTCAAGCTAGCTTTTGCTTTGCTGGCGGCTTTACCAGCCTTGTCAGCTGCTTTGGCTGAATCACCGGCTTGCTTGGCGATTGCATTAGATAATTTAGCTTGGAGCTGAGCAATTTCTTTTTCGAGTTGCGCAACAGGATTTACTGCTTTCTTTGCTACTGCCATTATGAATGTCCTTCAAGTTTAAAACGGGGTGATAGATGTTGTAAAAACATAAGTTTGAAAATCGTGCGAATTATAGTCGTTTTTAAAAAGCATGCTAGTGATAATGCGTAATAATAAGGTTTGCAGCCGTTTTTTTTGGTTCATTTACATGTTTTAGCCGTTTTATTTTATTTTTTGCCAATTTATTTTGTTTTTTAACGCGGTAAGTAATTTATTGAAGGTGGTAAACTGGTGCAAATATTTGAATGAACCGGCTTTATTTTTGGCTATTTAATATTTATTAATACAAATTATTGGAAATTATTATGGATCAGCAAACTACGACTGAGATCGAAGCGGCGGTATTCCGTCGGCTGCTTACACATCTTGACGATAACAAAGATGTACAAAATATCGATTTAATGATTTTGGCAAACTTCTGCCGCAATTGTTTATCGAAATGGTATATGGCAGCGGCCGATGAGCGAGGAGAGGTGGTTGATTACGATCAGTCGCGAGAACTTATCTACGGTATGCCCTATTCAGAGTGGAAAGATAATCATCAGGCGCAAGCTACTGCTGAGCAAATAGCGGCCTTTGATGCCCGCTCGAAAAAATAAGTTCGGCGTTCTTAAATTAGATCAAGCCTGCAACGCTGAATTAAAGCGGACCATGGGGCAAATATTGATTGTTGCTATTGGCTTTAATCCAGAGCACTAACTCGCGGGTTATTACTTTACCTCGTTGCTTTAGGCTTTTACCTAAACCAATAACGGGTGACTTACTGCCCGCTTCCCACCCAGCGAGCTGCTCGGCTATGGTGAAAAAACGTATTAGATGTTCGACGTCTTCATCACTGAAATCCGCTGCGGCCTGAATCCAGTCGGTTTTCTCTAGCGTCATTAAATAGGCTTGGTCTTGTTGTTCAGTGTTGTCGATTAGCGAGCTTAACTGCTCTAGTTGTTGCTGTTGGCTTAAAACGATATAGCCCCGCAGTATTTGTGGGTCTATAGCTTTGCCACCAGCGGCTTGTTCGGTATCGGGGTTCCAGCTGCCAATCGACATAATTTTTCCTGTGTGTTGAGATAAAGTCACGATTATAACTCAGTGCCAGCAGAGCTTTGATTTTTTCTGATCTGAGTTATACTGTTTATTCATACAGTTAATGTGTAAAAATGAATGATTGATTCAACCGCCGCCATAGCAACGCATACGCGCTACCGAGACACTGGTCTAGCTGCGAGTAGAGCTGATATATCTGCTCGCAAGATTATTCATTGCGATGCAGATTGTTTTTATGCCGCTATCGAAATGCGTGACGATCCTTCATTGCGCGGTAGGCCAATCGCTGTAGGCGGCGCGGCTGACCGGCGTGGCGTTATCTCGACCTGCAATTACGAAGCCAGAGCTTTTGGCGTGCATTCTGCCATGGCTACCGTCACCGCCAAACGTTTATGCCGTGATTTATTGGTCGTGCCCCATCATATGGAGCGCTATAAAGAAGCGGCTATGCAAATCAGAGAGATTTTTTACGATTATTCCGAATTGGTTGAGCCCTTATCGTTGGATGAGGCTTTTATCGATGTTTCTGACAGTTTAGCTTGTCGGGGTAGTGCGACGTTAATAGCAGAAGAAATTCGGCAACGGGTATTTGAAAAAGTTGGTATTACAGTTTCTGCGGGAGTCGCACCCAATAAGTTTCTCGCCAAGGTCGGCAGTGACTGGAATAAACCCAACGGAATATGCGTGATTACTCCCGCTAAGGTTGATAGTTTTGTCGCCCAGTTACCGGTCAGCTGTCTATTTGGGGTCGGTAAAGTGACCGCGCAAAAACTGCTGCAGATCGGTGTGCATAGCTGTGGCGATTTACGCCAATATGATGTTTATCAGCTGACTGAGCGCTTTGGTATTTTTGGTAAGCGATTACATGAGCTGAGCTATGGCATTGATGAGCGACTGGTAAGGACCAGTCGCAGCCGAAAATCTCTCAGTGTTGAACATACTTATGCCACTGACTTGCCGTCAGTGCAGGGTTGTCTCGGGCAACTACCGGCCTTATATGAAAAGCTAAACCACCGTTTGCAGCAGTTATATGACAGCAGTTCTGATGGCCGCTACCGGGTCATTAAGCAGTTTGTCAAAGTGAAATTTAGTGATTTTCAGTCCACAACGATGGAATGTATTAGCCAAGGCTCACCGCGAATAGCTGTATTCAATCAGTTGTGCGAGCAAAGTTTGCAGCGGGGTGAGGGTATGCCTGTTCGTTTGCTTGGCTTGGGCTTGCGGTTTCAGGATTTATCGATGGCCAGCGCCATGCAGTTATCGTTATTTACCGAGTGATTGGTTAGACTACAGTACTTGCCAATCCGGCCGCTTGTTTAATAACAGCTGTGAGATCAGAATATGACCAAAGTAATCAGTTTTCTATGCCTTAGTTTAGCGCTACTTACTGCCTGTATTAGCACTAAAGTGAAAGTGGATGAGTCCTTACAATTTGATAGCGTAAGCAATAAAAGCTTTGCGTGGGCTGATGAGCCGATGAAGCCAACGGGTCGTAACAGTGGTTTCTATGACCTTGATAATTCTTTGCGTAAAACGGTGACCAGAACACTGACTAAAAAGGGGTACCAGCAGGTAGCCAAAGCGGATGCAGACTTT
>JBNMPW010000105.1:0-10829 GCA_051277205.1 Oceanicoccus sp.
CTATATAGAGCTCGTTGAATGGACGGGGCGCGCTATTCTTTTAAATAAAAGAGGCGCTATTCCTGACCATCTACCGCCTATTCTTCAGCGTTTAGCCATCAATAAAGCAACTTGGCTCAGCAGTACTACTCGGTTTGAGGCTTTGCATCGACAACGTTTTGGTCGAAGGCGGTCTCAATTGAAAGTAAGCTCCATGTAACTCACTATTCACTTCACTCTCTTTATCGAGTCATTCACTACCCGATCATTTCCCTCGCACGTAAAACACATCATTAGCGCTATTTTGTCACTTCTTCGCCGTTAGCTTTTTAAACAATCATCAGGTCAATAATAAAATCACAAAAAGTCCATTAAGACTGTCGACATTAGTGGCTTCTTTTATCAGCGCCTGTCCCTGATGTTTTTTTCTCTACGCATCCTTTTTCCAGTCCAGCCCCGATGGGTATATAATTACACAAGAATTCACCCTCGAATGAGCGATAGAGCCGAATGACACCCAGCGTTGATCCCACCTTGTTAAAGAGGGTGGGGCTCCAACCGACAACGGGGTTGAGGTCATCGGCGGCGGATCCAAAGCTAAGCTTTCAGGCAGTGCTGGCTTGCAATGGCTTGTTGTTAGCTGCCTACCACCCTCGTATATCATGCCCAATCGTTATATCCTGCAGATACAGTCTAATAGTTATGCTACAGCCCTATGCCCAAGAAAAATAAAATCACCAAAGTTGGCCCCTGGCAGCGAAAATCCAGCCAGCTGATTTATGACAATCCGTGGATTAGCCTGTACCACGAAGAAGTCGTTACCCCCGCTGGTAGCGATGGTATTTATGGCAAAGTCCATTTCAAAAACCGCGCGCTGGGTATTATCCCTCTCGACGAAAATCTCAACACTATTTTGGTCGGCCAACACCGCTACACACTGGATGAATACAGCTGGGAAATTCCCATGGGCGGTGGCGCTTTAGATCAAACCCCTTTAACAGCAGCACAAAGAGAACTGAAAGAAGAAACTGGCTTATATGGAGGGGAGTGGCAGCAACTGTTTAAGCTACACACTTCGAACTCAGTTACCGACGAAGAAGGGTATCTATTTTTAGCGCAAAATTTACAACAAGGCCCGCAAGCATTAGAAGATAGTGAGAGTGATTTGAAATTGAAAAAACTGCCCTTTGAACAAGCAATCGCAATGGTCAGTAGCGGTGAAATAACAGATGTGGTTTCGATCGCAGGGTTATTAGCGGTAGAGAAAATAATTGCTCAATCTAATTAATAAAAAAATTAGTCAATCAGCACTCGAAACCCTAATACTACATTTAGCGAAGGCTCTTTTAGACCTTCGTCGTTGGCCAAGTTGCCGGAAAAAAATTATTCCGGTCAAACACCTTGCTAGCTTTTAAATAGACGGTTTTATCACCACCACGCCCCCCGATATAATAGGTAGTGGTCAGAATAGCTGGGGAATAGCTATTTTATGAGGTATCTATTAGTAATGCTGACGATGTCAGCTCAAAAAGCAAAAATTTAGAGCGTTGTATACCAAACCTTATCAATATAGAGCGCACGCTCACCTTCTGGTGTTTTAAATAAAATCTCATCGCCGACATTTTTACCCAACAACGCCTTCGCCAACGGTGAATCCATGCTCAACTTGGCCTGTTTTAAATCAAACTCATCGGGACCAACAATACGATATTGCTGCTGCTCACCTTGCTCATCCTCCAGCAACACCCAAGCACCAAAGTAAATCTTATCGTGATTGTCGGGAATATGATGAACAACCTCCAATTGCTCCAACCGTTTTGTTAAAAACCGCACCCGGCCATCAATCTCCCGCAACCGCCGCTTACCATAAATATAGTCACCATTCTCAGACCGATCGCCATTCTTAGCCGCCTCATGCACCACCGAGGTGACTTGCGGTCGCTCAATCTTCCACAATTGATGCACTTCCGCACGAAGGGTTTTTTCGCCCTCGGGAGTAATATAGAAAGATCCCGGTTTACGGGGTGGTCGATAACGGCTCATATTTTTTACATTGTTAGTGTATTAAATGGCAATGCCATAAGGCTTTTTTACAAAAGCACTTTGCTGAAAATTCTGCGGCGGCTATTATAGACTGAATCATTGAGGAGAGAATATGCAGCGTTATATTTCATTTGGTCTATTTTTGCTAGCGATAGCTGCCAACGCTAACCTAGCCCAATCTCAAACCCTAGAATTGAGCGGTGAGCTACAACAAGGTGCGATGATTATCGGTCAGGTTGAGCCCGGCAGCCAAGTCTCGCTCGATCAGCAAGCCGTTAATATTAGCCCTGACGGTGTATTTGTTATCGGTTTTGACCGCGATGCCGCCAGCACTGCCGAGCTTATCGTCATGCATCCCGATGGTAGCCGTAAAAACCACCCACTTAACATCGCTCCGCGTAAATATGCCATTCAACGCATAGAGGGCATTGCCAAAGCCATTATGAACCCCAGCGACGCCAACCTAAAACGCATACGCGCAGAAGCGAGCCAAGTTCGCCAAGCTCGCAGCAAACTTTTGCCAAGACTGGATTTTGCCGGTGACTTCAAATGGCCACTAACCGGTCCTATAAGCGGTGTATTTGGCT
This sequence comes from Oceanicoccus sp., assembly GCA_051277205.1. Lineage (GTDB taxonomy): Bacteria > Pseudomonadota > Gammaproteobacteria > Pseudomonadales > Dasaniaceae > Oceanicoccus. Next base: position 2,610 of record JBNMPW010000105.1, read on the forward strand.
CACAGCGTGTTTATAATGGCGTTCCTAAACGACCTCACTATGGTGTTGATGTGGCAGCTCCAGTTGGCACACCGGTGAGCACACCGGCGCCAGGCACAGTCACTCTGGCCCATCAAGATATGTTTTATTCTGGCGGCACTTTGATCATTGACCATGGGCACGGGGTTTCTTCCACCTTAATGCACTTAAGTAAAGTGTTGGTTGCCGTTGGCGATGAAGTCACCCCCGGCGACATAGTGGCGCAAGTGGGCGCTGGAGGGCGTGCCACCGGCCCGCATTTAGACTGGCGTATGAACTGGCTTAAAGCACGTATTGATCCACAGTTATTGGTTGGCGACATGCCCACCGCCAAATGAGCCGCAGCGATCTCGCTTGCTTACCCTATTTAAGATAACCGTTAGAGAAACACTATGATCGACAAGCATTTATTAAGTATTTTGGTTTGCCCTGTCAGTAAGGCACCACTGATATATCTTGAAGACAAACAAGAGCTACACTGCAAAGCCAGCGGCTTGGCCTACCCTGTACGTGATGGTATTCCGGTGATGCTGGAAGAAGAAGCCCGCCAACTGACGGCTGATGAGAAATTGAATTAGTAGGTCAATATTCGAGTAAGGCTTGCTTAAATAGTCATTGCCTCCATCCCGCAATACAGGGTCGGGTATACCTTCATCGGTTGAAACCCCACGCCCTTTGAGCTATACCCGACACTGTTTTGCTAGACCGCAGCATAAACCTCACAGCATCGCACAGACTAGTGGGCTGTAGTGGTATGCTCGTAAAGAGCGTGGGGGTCCAACCGATAACGGGCCTACCATTACAGCCCACGACATTAAAATACTGATCTACAGCGTAATAATCACAGCCAAAAACAATCAGTTCCCATCAGCAACCATCGAACCCTCACCCCTCGGCGTTTATCACGCTTTGCTATATACTATGGCGCTTTCAAATTGCTGCGCTTTAGCGCGGCGACAAAACCAATAATTGACACCATAGCATCAGGCCAACAATGAAAAGTTCAGAAATCCGCGAAGCCTTTCTCTCCTATTTTGAAAAAAAGGGCCATACCCGAGTCAATTCTAGCCCCTTGGTGCCCGGTAATGACCCAACGTTGCTATTTACCAATGCCGGCATGGTCCAATTTAAGGATGTGTTTCTGGGCGAAGATCCCCGCCCTTATACACGCGCCACAAGCTCGCAGCGCTGTGTTCGAGCAGGCGGCAAGCATAATGACCTTGAGAATGTCGGCTATACCGCCCGCCACCATACTTTTTTTGAAATGCTGGGCAACTTCAGCTTTGGTGACTATTTCAAGCAAGAAGCGATCAACTTTGCCTGGGAATTTCTCACCGGTAAAGACTGCTTAAATATCCCCACTGACAAGCTCACCGTCACAGTCTATGCCGATGACGACGAAGCTTACCGAATATGGCAAGACCAAATCGGCGTACCCGCCGAGCGCATCATCCGCATTGGCGACAACAAAGGCGCCAAATACGCCTCTGATAATTTTTGGTCGATGGGCGACACCGGCCCTTGCGGCCCCTGTACCGAAATTTTCTACGATCACGGCGCTGACATTTGGGGTGGTCAACCGGGCACACCGGAAGAAGACGGCGACCGCTTTATCGAGATTTGGAACATCGTGTTCATGCAATACAACCGTGCCGTCGATGGCAGCATGAACGAACTACCTGCACCGTCTGTAGATACCGGCATGGGGCTAGAGCGCATTGCCGCGGTGATGCAAGAGGTGCACAGCAACTACGAAATCGAACTATTCCAAAACCTACTCAATGCCGCCGCCAAACTGCTGCAGGTAGAAGACACCAGCAATACCTCGCTGCGGGTTATCGCCGACCATATTCGCTCCTGCGCGTTTTTAGTGATAGATGGCGTATTACCCTCTAACGAAGGCCGTGGCTATGTGTTGCGCCGTATTATTCGCCGCGCTGTCCGCCACGGTAATAAACTTGGTGCCAGCGATAGCTTCTTCTACAAGCTGGTGGCTCCTTTAGGCTTAGAAATGGGTGATGCCTACCCAGAACTGGTCAAGCTCAAAGCACAGATTGAGAAAGTACTGCTTACCGAAGAACAACAATTCGCCAAAACCCTTGTTCAAGGCATGCGTATTTTAGAAACCGATTTAGCCGAACTGAAAGGCACAGAAATACCCGGTGCGACTATTTTCAAACTCTATGACACTTACGGTTTTCCTATCGATTTAACTGGTGATATCGCCCGTGAACGCGAGTTGACCTTAGATGAAGTCGGTTTTGAACAAGCCATGGAACAACAACGGCAACGTGCCCGCAGCGCCAGCAACTTTAAAATGGACCTGGCTGAAGGTGTCGCCATTGATGGCAATACCGAATTCACCGGCTACCAAGCACTGACCGCCGATTGTGAAATCACCGCGTTATTAAAAGACGGTGAGTTAGTCGACAGCTTGGCAGAAGGCGATCACGGCGTGGTAGTTTTTGCCGCGACTCCATTCTACGGCGAATCCGGTGGCCAAGCTGGCGACAGCGGTTTATTGAGCAGTGACAGCAGCCGTTTTGAAGTCAGCGATACCAGCAAGAGCAATGACAACCACCTGCATCATGGGGTACTGACTCAGGGCTCATTACAAGTCGGACAAAAGTTATACGCCCAAGTCGATGACGATATTCGTCAAGCTACCGCCCTCAACCACACCGCCACCCATCTGCTGCACGCCGCCTTAAGAGAAGTGCTAGGCGATCATGTTGGTCAAAAAGGTTCATTGGTCGATGCGCAAAAACTGCGTTTTGATTTCTCCCATTTTGAAGGTGTAAGCCACCAAGAACTGGCGAAAATTGAAAGCATCATCAACCACCAAATCCGGCTTAATACCGCTGTAGAAACCACTGTCACCGATATGGAGCAAGCCAAAGAGCTGGGTGCAATGATGTTGTTCGGCGAAAAATACGGCGATGAAGTGCGCGTGTTAGCAATGGGCGACGGCTTCTCGGTAGAACTCTGTGGCGGCACCCACGTCAACCGCACCGGCGATATAGGCCTGCTGCGGATCAGCTCTGAATCGGGCATAGCTTCTGGCGTGCGTCGTATCGAGGCAGTCACTGGCGCCGCCGCATTAACTGCCATCGACAACACTGAACAACAGTTACAAAAAATTTCTGCCGCCGTTAAAGGCAACAAAGATAATGCCTTAGAGAAAGTCGAGCAATTACAGGACGAGAAAAAAACACTCGAAAAACAACTCGCACAACTGAAAGCGAAAATGGCCTCGGCCGCCGGCAGCGACTTGGTCGGGCAAGCTGAAGAGGTTAATGGCATTAACGTTATTGCCAGCCAGCTCGATGGTGCCGATATGAAAACACTCGACAGCACCGTCTCGCAACTAAAAGATAAACTCGGCTCAGCTGTAGTTATGCTAGCCAGCGTCGACGGCGACAAAATCAATCTCGCCTGTGGCGTCAGCAAGGACCTGATCGGCCAATTAAAAGCCGGTGATCTAATGAAATTCTTTGCCCCGCAAGTAGGTGGCAAAGGTGGCGGCAAGCCTGATAAAGCCAAAGGTGCAGGCTCCGATGTGGCAGCACTGCCCGCGGCATTGAGCAGCGTTAAAGAGTGGGTCAGCTCAAACTGATCCCCTTTCGAGCTAACAGCCTTTACAGCTAGTGGATTTTAACGCTATAGGACTTTAATTTAGCGCAGATTTAGTGTTTAATTGCGCCTTTTTTCGGCAACAAGGCCTGTTACAAGCAGCCATAAGCGCAACACAGTAAGCGAACCCATGAGTTTAATCGTACAAAAATTTGGTGGCACCTCCGTTGGTACCGTAGAACGTATCGAGCTAGTTGCCGACAAAGTCGCCGAGTTCCGCCGTCAGGGACACGATATCGTGGTCGCCGTCTCCGCCATGAGCGGCGAAACCAATCGCCTGATCGCGCTGGCCAATGAAATTGAAGAACAGCCGACTCCCCGTGAGCTGGATGTGCTGGTGTCAACCGGAGAGCAAGTCACTATCGCCCTCTTGAGTATGGCGCTTAATAAACGCGGTTGCCCCGCTCGCTCCTACACCGGCTCACAAGTACGTATTCTCACTGACAGCGCCCATAACAAAGCACGCATCAAAGAGATTGACGAGACCAATATCCGCGCCGACCTAGAAGCTGGCCGCGTAGTTGTGGTCGCCGGTTTTCAAGGCGCCGATGAAAACGGCAATATCACCACCTTAGGCCGCGGTGGATCAGATACCACCGCCGTCGCCATTGCCGCCGCCTTAAAAGCCGACGAATGCCAAATCTATACCGACGTTGATGGCGTCTATACCACCGATCCACGAGTGGTCGACTGCGCACAACGTTTAGAACGCATTACCTTTGAAGAAATGCTGGAAATGGCCAGTCTTGGCTCCAAAGTATTACAAATTCGCGCCGTAGAATTCGCCGGTAAATACAACGTGCCACTGCGTGTATTACACAGTTTTAAAGATGGCCCCGGTACACTGATTAGCCTAGAGGAAGATACAGCTATGGAGACGCCCGCCGTTTCAGGCATCGCTTTTACCCGCGATGAAGCCAAACTCAGCATTCTTGGAGTGCCTGACCACCCCGGCATCGCCTACCAAATTCTAGGCCCGATCAGTGAAGCCAATATTGAAGTGGATGTGATCGTACAAAACGTCGGCGCTGACAAAACTAACGACATCACCTTTACCGTGCACCGCAATGATTTGGCCAAAGCCGAGCAGATACTGCGCAGCACCGCCGACGAACTGGGTGCCCGCGAAGTCACCACCGACGCCAAGATCGCCAAAGTATCCATCGTCGGCGTTGGCATGCGCTCCCATGCCGGTATCGCCAGCATCATGTTTAAAGCCCTGGCCGGCGACAACATCAACATCCAGTTGATCACCACCTCTGAAATTAAGATATCAGTGGTCATCAATGAAAAGTTTTTAGAACTAGCTGTGCGTACACTGCACACCGCATTCGACCTAGACGCCGCGGCGAAAGAAGACTAATCATGTTAATACTGACTCGAAAAATCGGTGAAAGCTTAATGATCGGCGACGAAGTCACCGTCACCGTGCTGGACATAAAAGGCAACCAAGCTCGGATCGGCGTAGACGCGCCCAAGCACATTGCAGTGCATCGCGAAGAAATCTATCAGCGCATCCAGCAAGAGAATGACGAAAACGTCGGTAATTGCTAAACATCACTGATTTAAGCCTTTGAAATTACTGCCAATGTGGTAATATTGCGCGCTTGTTTGTGAGGCGTGAAGCCTAGGCAATAACTGGCAGGTAACCAGCATAAAAAACACCGAAGTTTGCGTGGAGAAGTGGCCGAGTGGTCGAAGGCGTGCCCCTGCTAAGGGTATATATGGGAAACTGTATCGAGGGTTCGAATCCCTCCTTCTCCGCCATTTTTTTAAAAGTCCTTGTTGTGAGAGCTTTTAAAAAACCTGTAAAGCAGGAGAGATAGAAACACAACACGGTTCGACAAGTTGCAACGCAATTTGAACCACCGAATTGCCCCACATAGGGTGATAAAAGCCCTCAAGCTTCTATCAGTTTATCCCTCTAGCCAAGCAGCTAATAGTAACGACTTAGCCGTCAATACTATTGACTAAAGCCGCACCGATCCTTATAGTGCGCACCCTACGCGCTCGTAGCTCAGCTGGATAGAGTACTCGGCTACGAACCGAGCGGTCGAAGGTTCGAATCCTTCCGAGCGCGCCATATAAAACAGGCTCATCCCGTAAGGGATGGGCCTTTTTTATATGGCGCGCTCGAAGAGTTTTGTTCATAAACGGTTTGTCATGAGTATCAACATAATACTCATGACTCGGCTAAAGCCTAAAACATTGCAAATCATCCGCAAATTTTATCGGGCCCTCATAATACTGACGTATCTGTTGCGCAGAGCTTTGCTCCTTACCGAGAGTACGTCTCATACGATGAGATATCACCAATTGCTTAACGCGCGCCTGCGCTGCAATTTGACCAATTATAGAAGGTGTCATGTGTAGATTACGTGCTACCCCGCTTGCGGCTTCGGGAACGGCGTGATGAGCCACTAATAAATCCGCTTGTTTTGCTAAGATTGCCAGCGTGCCATTATCATTGTTCATGTCACCACTGAACACAATTCGCTTTCCTGCAATGTCTACACGCCACGCTAACGCGGGTATGGGGCCATGATGCACGGCCAGTGCCGTTAATTGATATCGAGAATCAGACAAAACAAGCTGTTGTGCGGTATTTGTCGCATCAACATCGTGAGGCAATAAACGATAACTATCATCCCCATTAAGGTAACTGCTTAAATACCGAAAGGCACCATTATCACCCAATAAACTCTGCACAAACTCTGTTGCTGATGGCATAACATTATTGCCGCCTGGTCCATACAAATATAAATCACGGTTTCGATTAGAAAAGAAAGACGCTTTAATCAAGGCCGGTAAATCGTTGCTGTGATCTACATGCATGTGGCTTAACAGAATAACATCCAGATCATTCAAGGATGCTCCGCTTTGCTCAAACCGAAACATACTGCCACTGCCCATATCAATAAGAAGTCGCGCTTTACCCTTACTCCAAATAACATAACCACTCGACGCTCGGCCGTCATCAAGCTCTGGTCCGCCAGAGCCCAATACTTGTAGCCACAGACCACCCTCACCGCAACTAGTCGCAGCGTATGCTGGAGTACATGCCAAAATTATTATAAGTGGTAACCATAAATATTTATTCAACATGTAAAGCTCTGATCATATCCATTAAATCCACTATAGCAGAGCTTTAAACAAAGACATCTTCAAAAACATATGTAGATCAATGCGTTTAGCGGTATGCTAGATTAAGTTATTAACTGAAAAAATGGAGCAAGCAATGCAACCTTTATTAGTTATTGCCGATATCAATGGCGGCAATAACAGCGCTCTGGACCGTGCCCACAGTATACATTTGAAAACTGGCGCCAAAATAATCCTACTTGGCTTTTGCTATGTCAGCATAGGCCAAGCCAAAGACGTTAGTCTCGCCAAGCTCAGCCGCAGCCAGCTCGAAAAGAAAGCCTTGCAACAGCGCCAGCAAGAGCTAAAGCAACTGATCACAAAGCGGAAGATCAAAACCTCCGCCATTACTATCAAAACCCAATGGAGCAAAGACATCGCGCCAGCCATTGTGGCTTTCTGCAATAAATCGCCGGTAGCCATGGTGATCAAGTCGGCCCACCGTAGTGAAAGCTTCTTATATACCTCTACCGATTGGCTACTGCTGCGTAAGTGCGCAGCTCCTGTGATGATCACAGCCAATAAAAGCTGGAAGAAAAAAACCCGCGTGGTTGCCGCAATTGATTTTGCCACTCAATCAAAATCTAAAATCAAGCTCAACCACAAGATCATACAACAGGCTCAATCGTTAGCCAGCGCACTCGGCGATAGCCTTCATATAGCCTACGCATTGCAAATCCCACAGGCTCTTGCCGATATGGATTTAATTGATGGTAAGCAATACGCCAAAGAAAAACGTAAAAGCCTGAAGCCGACCATAGCAACCTTTTGCCAGCAGTATGCTATCGATACAGCCAATGTTCATATAAAACAAGGGCCGGCCGAGAGAGTGATACCGAGCACTGCCAATGCACTCAAGGCGGATGTATTGGTAGTGGGCACCACTGGCCGCAAAGGGCTGAAAGGAAAGTTAATCGGTAATACCGCAGAAGCTATTCTCACCCACTTACAGACCGATATTCTGGCGGTGAAACCCTAAATTACAGCCAGTAACGAATAAGGCGCAACAGCCAGCCAAACCAGATAGTTTGTGGTAGCAAGGATGTATCCGCCAGCGTCGCTATGCGTGAATGCTGCATATCTTCTTGCAAAAGCTGGTCGATTTTAGCGATCGATCAATCGCTTACTTGCTTACTTGCTTACTTGCTTACTTGCTGGACAGCAGCATATCAAACTCAATGGCTAAACAAGCGCCATTGATATCACGCAACAACAATCGGTAATAGTCATCGGCATCATTAATTATCTGCACACTTTGCCAGCTGTCATCGGCAATAATATGTTGTATGGCTACAGGTATACGGTTAACACATTGGATGGAGAGCCAGGCTTGCTCAACGCTATTGTAATTAATAGACTAGCCTGCTGACAAAAACAGCTCTTGACTAAAATCAAACATCGCTGCTTCAAGCGCGGTCAAAATTGACC
>JBNMPW010000106.1:0-10826 GCA_051277205.1 Oceanicoccus sp.
GACTGGGACCGCAGTGATATTGATTGGCAGGGCCGGGGCTGGGACCGTGGTTTGCGGGGTATTGCCTTTGATGCTGAGCGAGTATTTATTGCCGCTAGTAATGAGTTGTTTGTCTATAGTCCTGATTTCAAATTGCTGGCCTCCTATAAAAACCCCTATCTCATGCATTGCCATGAAATCGCCGTTTACCAACGACGTTTGTATATAAGCTCTACCGGTTTTGATTCGATTTTAGGGTTTGATCTCGATAGCAATGAATTTTGTTTTGGCCTGCGTCTGACCGATGTTGGTGGCAATTTACAGGGTGGTCCCTTTGATCCGAGGGCTGATAAAGGGCCGGGGGCAAGTAATCAGTTACATATCAATAATGTGTTTTGTAGTGATAAAGGCTTGTTTTTTAGTGGTTTACGCTCGAAAGGCTTGTTTATGTTTAATGGCCGCACTATTCAGCGCTATGCGCGTTTACCCACTGGGATTCACAATGCACAGCCTTACCAAGACGGTGTGTTATATAACGATACCGCCACTGATAGAGTACGTTATATCAGTGATCAGCAGCAGCTCAGTTTTGAGGTGCCGCAATATGAGGACAGTCAGCTAACCCATCAACAGTTAGATGATTCATTTATCGCAAGAGCGGGTTTTGGTCGCGGCTTATGTGATTTAGGCAATGGTGTGGTAGCAGGGGGGTCGTCGCCGTCAACTATTGCAGTGCATGACTTAAACAGTTTGAAAACGGTCAGTACCGTCAACTTGACCATGGATATTCGCAACGCTATTCACGGCCTGGAAATTTGGCCCTTTAGCTAATCACAACAATAAGCATTTAGCTCTGCGCCGGCATGTACTTCTCATAAAGTGGTAATACCGGCTCTAACACATTAACTAATTCTTCTAGCCCGCTTTCAAAGCGGCGCCAAGTACCAATACTTTTATTGTATATTGGCTGCCTTACTTGCTCTGAGCTGGCAGTGCGAACAATGCGGTCGCTTTGATGGAAGTTAAGACAGGCGTCCTCCCAGGGTAGACCGCAAAATCTGAGAATCCGTTTTACCTGACCTTCAAGATCATTCACAGTATCTTCATATTGACAGCGCAAAACTTGGCCGGGTAAGACTTCATTCCAGTGATCCATTAAGCGATGATACTCTAAAAAATATTCACCGATATCGGATAAATCATAAGTGAAATTCTGACCCTTGGCATACAGTTGTTTGAAGTTACCAAAGCAGCTATCTAGCGGATGACGGCGGGCGTCAATAATTTTTGCGTTGGGTAGCATTGCGTGTAATAGTCCAACATTGGGGAAATTATTGGGCATCTTATCGATAAAAAATGGTTTGCCTTCCACTCTATGCATTTTTGCGCGTTGCATATAGGCGTCACCCAGCTTGCTCAGGTGTTTGTCGTCAAGTTCAAGCATTGCTTGAGGGTAGTTAACGCCATCGGCGCGATTGCGATTCATTGAGCTGGCAATACGACCTAAATAGGGTAATTCACTGGTGCCTTCGACCATGCTATGGCTGGCTAATATCTGCTCCAATAAGGTAGAACCGGAGCGGGGTAGGCCAAGAATAAATATAGGCGAGGGGTCGGGGTTACCGGTGTTTTTGCGGCTGGCAAAAAAGTCTTTGTCGAACACCTCGATAATGTCATTGTTTTGAATTTCGGTTAACACCGGATCATAGCCGACATTCATTCGCTGCTTACTATTACCTTCTTCATAGTATTGCCAAGACTTATCGTAATCTTCACGGTCTTCAAAGGCTTTGCCTAACGCAAACAAAAAGTTTACTTCTGCAGAACTGTCCAAGCCTTCGGTGCGAACCCGTTGCTCCATTTCGGTGATTTCTTCATCGCTAAAGCTGTAGGTTTTGAGATTGGCCAGACTCCACCAAATTTCACCGTTATTAGGTTTGACCTTAATGCACTGTTGATAAGCGGCGATGCCTTCTTCTTGTCGACCGCAGGTTTTTAAAGCATGGCCTAAGCCCAATAGTGCGCCAGGGTGGTTTGGTTTTATTTGCAGAGCTCGCTGATGGACGCTGACAGACTCTTCATTTAGGGCGGCGGCGGGTAAACTACTGGCAAGTTGCAGCTGCGGTTGGAAGTCATTTGGTGCAATGGCGACACCTTTGCGAAAGCAGTCAATGGCTTCTTCTAGGCGGTCAGTGTCCTTGAGGATCTTGCCTAAATCTAAATAAGCACCGAGAAAATCCGGTGCTATTGCGATAGCTTTGCGGAGCAACCGTTCGGCATCATCAAAATGAGAGGATGCGCAGGCCAGTATTGCTAGCATCCGCATAGCATCAACGTTGTCTGGGTTCTTTTGTAATACCTGTCGGTAAAGCTGTTCTGCCTGATCTGCTTTACCATGGCGGTGGTGTTCTGCAGCCATGGCCATCAATTTACGTTCTGGTGACAGCTCAAAGGCGGCCTCAAAAGCTTTGTCGGCGTCAGTGCCCTTGCCATTGCTGGCCAATGCTTTACCCAGATTAAAATATGCGAGCTCTAATGAGGGGTCTAAACGGACGGCTTTTTGTAATAGCGGGATGGCTTCGGTCTCGCGCTTTAGGTTAACTAACAGAATACCTAAGTCTTCATGAGGCTTGGCAAAGCTGGGTGCCAGATCAATCGCTTGGCGCAGATGCTTTTCGGCCGCAGGGTAATTGCTAGCCTGTAACATAACCGCGCCCAATAAGGCTGTCATATTGACGTCTTCGGGGCTGCGTTGTAAGGCCCTTTGGCATAAATCTGCGGCTTGTTGCAGCTGACCTTTGTTGATGAGGGTTAGCGCTTCGTCAAAAGTGGCTTTGGTAACTTCGTTGGGTAGCATTAATGCAAAACTCTATTCATAACTGAGGTTAATCGGTGATGCTACCATGCGCTATCGGCCAACAACAACAGCATTTGTAACCGCTAATGAATGTTGGCGGTCTGCAGAGAGAAGTTGTGAGTTAACGCTTAAAATTAACGGATAAAAACCTAAAAAAAGCTGTTATTCAGGATAATCACACTGCGCATGGTGAAATGGGCGGTGTATCATAATCGTCGTTTGAAAGGTTCCCCCCAGTTCATGCTGGCGCCGCCAGTGATCAATAAAGTTAAGAGAAAGAGGTTGGTTTATGAGTGAAATGACATTGGCCCAATGGCAAGTAAAGGCCGCGCAAATTAAGATTGAAGGCAGGGCTTTTATTAATGGCCGCTATACCGATGCATTATCGGGTGCCACTCGTCCCACGATTAACCCCGCCAATGGAGTCGTTTTAGCGGAGGTCGCAAGTTGCGGCCCAGAAGATGCCGATCTCGCTATCGCCAGCGCCAAAAAAGCGTTCGAGTCAGGAGTATGGTCGCGGATGGCGCCATCAGACCGAAAGATGATTTTGGTGCGTTGGGCTGAGCTGATTGAACAACATGCCCATGAGTTGGCCTTGTTAGAGTGCTTGGATGTCGGTAAGCCTATCAGCGATACCTTTAATGTTGATGCACCGGCTGCTGTAAGAACCATTCGCTGGAGTGGCGAGGCGATTGATAAAGTCTATGAGCAAATTGCGCCAACACCGGACGGCACATTAGCGTTGGTAACACGGTTAGCACTGGGTGTGGTGGCCGCGATAGTACCGTGGAATTTTCCATTGTCTACAACCGCGTGGAAAGTTGCCCCGGCTTTGGCTACGGGTAATTCGGTGATTGTTAAACCTGCTTCAAACACGCCGTTAACGGCTTTGCGTATTGCCGAGCTGGCAACGCAGGCCGGTTTGCCCGATGGTGTGCTTCATGTGCTGCCAGGGCCAGGGGGGCAGCTTGGTTCTCACTTAGCCTTGCATATGGATATTGATGGACAAACCTTTACTGGTTCAACGCCGGTGGGTAAGCAATTGATGGAATATTCCGGGCAGTCTAATTTAAAGCGTACTTTTTTAGAGTTAGGTGGCAAAAGTCCCAATATAGTTTTTGCGGATGCTGATTTAGATGCGGCAGCTTCGATGGCAGCGACGGCGGTGTTTTTTAACAGTGGTCAAACTTGTACGGCGGGTACCCGCTTAATTGTCGAAGAAAAAATCCATGATGAGTTCATGGAAAAAGTGATTACCCAAAGTCAGTCTTGGCGGCCCGGTAATCCGCTGGATCCTAATACTTCAATGGGACCGTTAGTTGATCAAGGTCAATACCGGACCACTGCCGACTATGTTGATATTGGCCGTAAGGAAGGAGCTGAATGCGTGTTGGGTGGTGAGCAGGTGATGGCTGATAGTGGTGGCTTTTATCATCAGGCGACGATTTTTACCGGGGTAAATAATAAAATGCGTATTGCACAAGAAGAAATTTTTGGCCCGGTGATGTCAGTGATTCCCTTTAATAGCAAACAGCAAGCGATTGAGATTGCTAATGATTCAATCTTTGGTTTGGCGGGCGCAGTGTGGAGCCGTGATATCAGTACTGCACTTAGTGTTGCTGAATCGGTGCGGGTCGGTACTATGGGGGTTAATAATTATTTTGGCGGCGATATGACCGTGCCCTTTGGTGGCTTTAAGCAATCGGGTAATGGCCGCGATAAATCCATCCATGCCTTTGATGATTACACCGAACTGAAAACCACGTGGATTGAATATTAAGCGTTATTGCGGCCGATGGCTCTGGCCATTGGCGGCGACTTTTTTACTCGCCAACATATACAACATTTCTAACGCGATAGTGGCGCCCGCCAATGCCGTGATTTCGGCGTGATCATAAGCCGGTGCAACTTCTACCACATCCATACCGACAATATTTAAATCTTTTATACCGCGCAAAATTTGCAGTGCACGATCGCTGCTGATACCGCCTGCTACCGGTGTACCCGTACCGGGAGCATAGGCCGGATCCAGACAGTCAATATCAAAGCTGAGATAGACTGGGCCGTCACCGACAGTGTTTTTTATGCGGCTGACGATTTCACCAATGCTTAGGTTGTTGGCTTCAGAACCATTGATGACACTAAAGGGATGTTGCTGATAATTGTATTCGGTGCGAATACCCACTTGGATAGTTTTGCTACTATCGATAAGACCTTCTCTGGGGGCGTGATAAAACATTGAGCCGTGGTTAACAATATCTTCTCTGGCCTCATCGTCGGTATGAGCATCAAAATGAATCAAGGCAACTGGGCCATGCACTTTGTGACAAGCACGCAGCAGTGGCAACGTTATAAAATGGTCGCCGCCCAAGGTGAGTAAAGCTTTGCCACCGGTAAAGATATCAGTGGCTTGTTGGGTGACCAGATCGGCCAACTCATGGCTATTGCCATCTTCAAAAATAATATCGCCGCAGTCAATAGCGGTTAAATGTTTTTGTAGCGCAAAGGTCCATGGATAGCGTGCTTTTTCCCATCGTAATTGCGCCGAGGCCTGGCGTATGGCGTTAGGACCGAGGCGAGTACCTGATCGTCCGGTAGTGGCTAGATCATAAGGTACTCCCATGACTACCGCATCGACCTCCATGGTATAGTCTCTGCTTAGGGGTAAATCCATAAATGAAAATATATTACCGTAGGTGTTGGGGTAGTCACTACCACTGGGGTTTTTCATTTTTTCCCTTTGAGATTAGTCGTTCAATTGAATATCTATTTAAATTTATGAAGCTATATATTAAAACCCGGTGTTGGCTATAGATTAAAATCCGGTGTTGCCACTTGGAATTGGTGGGTAATCACCAACCGTACTACCGCTTTTGTTAATAGCATCTATGGCTTCTTCCATAATGTCTAAGCCCTGTAATAAGTTCGTTTCATCCATATTTAACGCGGGGTACATTCTTACAGTGGGTTCAGCGTCACAGATTGCCCACACGCCATTGTTGAGCATATGGTCGCGAACGGAGCGGGCTATATAAAAATCTTCTTCCTGTGCTTGATCGGTCTTAAAGGATACACCCATTAGCATGCCTAGCGTGCGAACTTGCCCTACGATGTCGTAGTTCTGCTGCCAGTCTTGCATTCTATGAGCGGCGATATCACCCAGCCTTGCGGCATTGTCTACAATATTATCGCGTTCAAAAATATCTAACGTTTTTAACGCTGCTGCGCATCCTGCGGGGGTGCCCGCAAAGGTGCTGCCGGCTGTTGCTCTGGGATTGTCACCGAGGATTTCATCGCGGGCGGCAACGCCGGCGCAAGGCTCGATACCGCCTGATAAGTTTTTACCGGCCACTAAAATGTCTGGCTCAACATCAAAATGATCAGTGCCCCATAGTTTGCCAGTGCGACCTAAGCCTGTCAGCACTTCATCAATAATCATCAGCCAGTCATTATCATCGCAGATCCGACGAATGCCTTGCATAAAGTCGACGCTGGGAATCCAATTTCCCCCTTCTGCCAAACCGGGTTCGATAATGACAGCGGCAATATTGTCGGCCGGGGCAATATAATCGGTGATATGGTTTTCCAAATACCACAAGCAGTAATCAACATATTGCTGCTGTGTCATTCCCGCTGGGATATTTTCTGAATAAGGATAAGGGGCTTTAATCACACCGCCGGCCCAGCCTTCCATAAATTTATTGTTATCGCTGTTATAGGCGCTGACCATTTTGGTACCAAGACCTTCGCCGTGGAAACAGGAGCTAAAACTAATAATGTAGCGTCGCTGCTTATGACAAAGAGCAAGGTGAATCGCCGATTCGGCGGCTTCGGTACCAGATACTTCAAAACTGAAGCGGGTCAATGAGTTGCCGGGCATTATGTCTGTTAGACGCTCCGCCAATTCAAAGCGCAAGGGGTGTTCCCAGTGATAGCCGTAACGTTTTTGTGCGGCATGTACTGCTTCGATAATTTCAGGGTTACAATTGCCCAGTGGATTAGTTGCCCAGCCATTTTGAAAATCGATATAGCGATTGCCATCTGGATCCCAAACAAAATCACCTTCGGCTCGGTCTACCATTATTTGCGCGGGCGGTTGATAGCCTCTGGAGGCTGATTTTGCGGCGACAGCAGGATAGCGCTTACCGTGGCGAAATACATTCAGCCCACGGGTGAATATTTTTTTGCTGTTAGGTCCTGGCAATGAATAAGACATAATTAACCTGTGAGTTACTATTAATGTGTGGGTTTTATTTTTTGTTGCCTGACCATTATCAGTCCGGCAATAATGACGCCGACGGATACTGTGGCAATGATTATTGTTGCTAAAGCATTGATGTCAGGTGTCACACCTAGTTTAACTTTTGAAAAAATAACCATCGGTAAAGTGCTTGCGCCCGCGCCAGAAGTAAA
Source organism: Oceanicoccus sp. (assembly GCA_051277205.1). Classification (GTDB taxonomy): domain Bacteria; phylum Pseudomonadota; class Gammaproteobacteria; order Pseudomonadales; family Dasaniaceae; genus Oceanicoccus. The sequence goes on from JBNMPW010000106.1 coordinate 7,250, forward strand.
GCTGGCGATCACTAAATCATCTAATGACAAGGTAAATGCAAGTAGCCATCCAGACAGCATGGCAGGTGCAATTAACGGTAGTGTAATATCGAAGGTGACTTGAAATGGTCTTGCGCCTAAATCCATTGCTGCCTCCTCTAAAGATTTATCCATACCGGCCAGTCGTGATTGTACGATGATCGCAACATAGGCCATAGAGAATGTGATATGAGCGATGGTTATAGTAGTGGCGCCACGAGAAACTGGCCAGCCGATTAACTCCTGCAAACTGACGAACAATAATAATAAAGACAAGCCGGTAATCACTTCAGGCATGACTAGAGGTGCTGCGATTAAACCGGTAAAAACCATTCGGCCAGGATAACGGCCCATACGCGTTAATGCCAAGCCAGTTAAAGTACCCAGTATGGTGGCTGCGGTAGCACTGATAGCGGCGACTTTGAAACTCAATAGTGCGGCTTCGAGTATCTGATCGTTTTCTAACAGCGCGCTATACCATCGAGTTGAAAAGCCACCCCAAACTGTGGCCAAGCGCGAGTCATTAAATGAAAAGGCGATCAGTACTAAGATCGGCACATATAAAAACGCAAAACCAAAACAGAGTGTGGAGAATAAAAATGTCGAGCGCTTTCGGCCATTTTTACTCATTGCAAATCCTCCTGTTGGCTGCGTTGGAAAAGCATGATCGGTATCACAATAATCAGCAGTAATACAGTGGCGACAGCGGAGGCTAATGGCCAATCACGATTTACAAAAAATTCATCATAGAGGGTACGGCCGATCATCAGCGAGTCGATGCCACCCAATAATGCGGGGATAACATATTCACCGAGTGCTGGAATAAATACCAACAAGGAGCCCGCAATAATGCCCGGCATTGATAGCGGTAGCGTGACATCAATAAATACCTGCCAAGGTTTGGCGCCTAAATCTTCAGCAGCTTCATGAAAATCGAGATTGAGTTTTTCCAGAGTGGCATAGAGCGGCAATATCATAAAAGGAATATAGGTATAGACAATACCGATATAAACGGCAGTGTCGGTGTACAGCATTTCTAACGGTGCGTCGATTAAGCCTAAACTGCTCAGCATGTTATTGATAATGCCGTTTTTACCAAGCATGCCTATCCAGGCGTAGACCCGCAATAAAAATGAGGTCCAGAAGGGTAAAATAATTAACAGCAATAAAAAGTTACGTACTGCTGGTTTGGCGCGGGCCATGCCATAGGCCATGGGGTAACCCAGCAGTAAGCAAAGTAGGGTTGAGATAAATGCGACCTTTATCGACTTTAAATAGCTGATCCAATACAGCTTGTCTTCGATTAGAAAGCGATAATTATCCAGCGTTACCAGTAACCAAGGTTTGCCATTTTCGGCCGGATTAATCAGTGGCGAAAAAGGTGGCATAGCAATAATAGGGTCAGCAAAGCTGATTTTTAAAACAATGGCAAACGGTGCTAGGAAAAACACAAGCAGCCAGAAATAGGGCGGCAGGATGACCAGCAAACGCCACAACCTATCAAGCGGCCGTGAACTAGACAGTTTGCTCGGTATACTCATTGGGTTAATACCACGTTGCAACTGCTGTCCCAAGACAAAAATACTTCATCATCCCATTCCAGTACTAGCTCGGCAGAGCGTAGGTAGTTTTGCGCGCTAACCTGGATGATACGGTCACTTCTGCTGCGCACACGATAAATAGAGCGATTGCCATAATAAGCCAGGTCTTCAACCACGCCTTTGGTGATAGTTAGGTTGTCACCGCTGGGTTGTTGCAGGCTAATGGAGATTTTTTCAGGTCTTACGCCGAGCGAGATACGTTCACCTGGGCGCAGGGCGTGTTCGTATTCAGTTTCTACTTTAGTGCCGCTTTTATCAAGTTCGGCGGTCAATATTGAGGTGCCGCTGGCAGACGGCTTATTACTGATCACAGTGGCATCGAAAATATTAATGGTGCCAAAGAAGTCGGCGACAAAATGATTACACGGGTATTCATAGACCTGCGACGGCGTGCCTATTTGGACAAAATTACCGTCCTTCATTACTGCGATGCGACTGGCCAATGTCATCGCTTCTTCTTGGTCATGGGTTACCACTACAAATGTAATACCCAATTCGTATTGCAGGTTCATTAGTTCGAATTGGGTTTGTTCACGGAGCTTTTTATCCAGCGCAGCCAGCGGTTCATCTAACAGTAAAACTTTGGGTCGCTTGATCAATGCTCGCGCTAATGCAACCCGTTGTTGTTGGCCACCGGAGAGCTGCTTGGGTTTGCGCTTGGCAAAATCTTGCAGTTGCACTAGTTCTAACATCTCGGTGACTTGGCGATTTATTTCTTGCTTGCCGACGCTGTCTTTTTTAAGGCCGTAGGCGATATTATCAGCCACTGTCATATGCGGAAACAGCGCATATGACTGAAACATCATATTGATCGGTCGTTCATAGGCGGGTAGTTCGGTGATATCGACGCCATCAATAATTATCTGTCCGGCGCTTGGTTTTTCGAATCCCGCCAACATCCGCAGTAGGGTTGACTTGCCGCAGCCAGAGCCGCCGAGGATAGTAAATAGCTCACCTTTATAGATGTCGAGATTGATATTGTCGACTGCGATAAAATCATCAAAGTGTTTGCTGAGACCCCGTATTTCAATAAACGGCTTGGCTGTTGGGTCTAACCAGGGAGTTTCGCTAAAGTCGATAGTGCTATTATTATCGTTTGCGCTAGTCATTAGTAGTTCCAGTATTTTGTTCTTATAGTCCGCTTTTAAATTTCGTCCAGGCACGGGAGCGTCGCCGTTCGAGTTTTGGTTCTAATAAAATAGTGGGGTGCATACGTTTCATGGTTTCTTGGTCTGGATAGATCGCTAAATCGTTGCTTATTATCGGGTCAACAAAAGGTGTGGCATCCTTGTTAGCGTTGGCATAACCAATGTAATTGGTGGCTTTGGCGATAATTTCTGGGCGTAAAATATAATCTAAAAATAGATAGGCGTTATTGGGGTGGGGTGCGTCGACGGGGATATAGGCGTTGTCATACCAGTCAAGAATACCTTCTTTAGGTAGCACATAAGCCAGTTCAATATCGAGGCCTGCTTCCTTTGCACGGTTACTGGCGATGGCGTAATCTCCAGACCAGCTCATGGCAATGCAGACTTCTTCGCTGGGTAAATCCAGTAGCATTTTGGTGGAGCTAATGTATTTTATATAGGGGCGAATCGATTTCAACACGGCTTCCGCTTGTTTTAAATGTTCTGGCTCAACAGAATTGGGTGGCAGACCCAAATAGAGCATCACCATTGGCATAACAGTGGAGGCACCATCTAATAGCGATACACCGCAGTCGGCAAATCGTGAAACGATATCTGGATCAAACACTAGGCTGTAACTATCTAATGGTGCATCAGGCATTCGCTGCTTGATTAATTTTGTATTATAGGTAAGCCCCGTCGTACCCCACATATAGGGTATGCCAATAATATCGCTGCCATAGTGCTGTTGGATAATATCAATAATTAATGGGTCTATATGATGCCAGTTTTCTAGTCGCTTAAAGTCGACCGGCTGATACACTCCGATAG
>JBNMPW010000107.1:0-10447 GCA_051277205.1 Oceanicoccus sp.
CAGATAAGCCTTAGTAGCACAAAAGTAAACGTCATTACCCCCAGCGTCATATGCAAAGCGCGACGATAATCACGTACTGGATCACCAACATTCATTAACGGAAAAGAAACAGCGACCAGAAAGGTAGCGGTGAAACTGAAAAACACTAGCCAAGCTAGAATAGCCGATGTAACGCCATAGGTTTTTTTGGTATCAAGATCAAACATCTTTCTCTCTAATCCAGCTGAGGTATTATTATGTTATGGGTTAACTATAGCGACACTATCAACTGCTTTTAAGCAACGTCTAATCTTTACGCTTCCTTACAGAAAATCTGTATTTTGATACTATAAGATTGTGCCGCAAGCTATTACAAGAATCTATAGGCCCCAACTATTCTTAACATTTTAAAACACAGCTAAACCCTGATTTTGATGCGGTTTTATATCGGACAGGTATTATGTAGACATAATTATATCCGTAACTTCATTCACAGCCATTTAGTTGATTATTAATGATGAAAACCAAATTAGAATACAAACCTGACGCGCAACCGCCCTACGCACATATGGAAACGTTAGTTGATTTTTTATTGAGTAATGGCAATAGCCTAGCCCGAGATGAGCGCTGGCATAATGATATGGCGGCACAGATTTGTTTTTTAGCACAACCGCTTGCTTTTGAGCTGATAGAGAGCCACTTTGAGCTACCCACTTGTATCAGTATCAACAAGCAGCGCAATGTCATTGAGTGTGATGAAACTTGGCGGACTATTCAGGGCTTAGTGTAAGCGGCCGCCGATCTATTACTGCCAACTTCTCACCTGCATTGGCATAACGATAACGAATATCAACTTTTAGGCTGTTACCGTCGATGTCGGTCATGTTCGCCAAGCCACGAAAACGTGTTAATTGCTTTGAATCAATATTGTAACCAAGCTCAATGGGGTCTAACAGTAGGCGGATAAGCCAATTAGATGAGTTGATTTTAAAGCAAGCCTCAGTTGTCGTCGTATAGCTACAGTTACTACGTGTAGCTCTTAACTCCACTAGGCTTAATCGACTAGGGGCGGGAAAATAAAAATCTAGCGACTCCCCCGCTATTAAGTCTGCCCAATGCTCGCGCACAAAATGGTCAAAACCTGCATCAATAACTAATGGCTGGTCAATGAGCAACGTTTTTTCTTCTGCCGGATTTCCACTAGAGGCATAGCTCATTAATAATTGATCCTGTTGCCAGCTAATATCAATGGTTTTAGGGTAATTATTACTGCGCTGCGAATAGGCCGGTGTCGCTCGGCCCGAACGATAATCCAGTGTTTTACGCGCCATTAGGCTGTCATCGGGTAATAAGTAGTCAATCCGATGATCAAGGCCGTCATCACTGTGGAAATGCAACTCGCGGTATAACAACTGCTCTTCCCCCAAACTATAAGCATCACCCACTATCGCGAGCGTATCTGACATAGACGGCTTTATTGCCTGCGCTTCTATAGCTGCTTGCTCAGCATAAGTTTCCAACGACAATATTAACAGAACTAAAAATTGAATCATGGGCATAAACGGCGCAACAATAACATCAGTAAAGGTAATATCAACGACCAGCAAAGCCCTATAACTATTATGGACTGCCAGGCCGGATCTAATAAGATGACACCCGTCAAACGGCTACCAGCAAAGTAAGACAGTGAACCGCTAACGCCACCCAGCAAAGCAGCCAACCATAAACGCTGTTTTAACCAAACCAAGCTGTGATTAAGCGTTATCGCAAACAAGCCCCAAAGACAAAACAGCCACAAAGGCATGTAGGGCAAGCCTGCTTGTGAAAATTGCATCACACCACTAATGGCCAACAGATTATCAAGCAGCAGACCGACCAAGGCGACCGCCGCAATAAATTGCCACTCTGCTTTCTGCTGGATAAAAAATCGGCTATGAAGGTACAAAGCCACTAACAAAAATGGCAAAGCAATATAGTCGCCACCCAGTACGCAGGCAAACCACCCTAACTGAAACAACAGTGCATTGAGCAGTGTTTTGTTAGCCAGCAACTTAAGCAAGTGGGCTTATCACTCTGGCACCCGGTTTTGCAAAGACGATTTGTGCGGTACTAATGGCACGTTCTGAAAATCCTCCTTCGCAATAACAGAGATAAAATTCCCACATCCGCTGAAATACATCGTCAAAGCCCATTTTTTTCACTTGCTCGATATTAGCATGGAAGCGAATACGCCACTCGGCCAAGGTGCGAGCATAATCCAAACCGATATCATGGAGGCCAACAATCATCATATCGGTATTTTTGGATACACACTGAGCAATGATTTCATTGGATGGCAAGCAACCACCCGGGAAAATATAACGCTGAATAAAATCGACTGTTTTCTTCGCTTCTTGATAACGCTGATCGGCAATAGTAATAGCCTGAATCAGCATTAGACCATCGTCTTTTAAAAGACTTGAGCACTTAGCAAAATAATTATCATAAAACTCATGGCCCACCGCTTCTATCATTTCAATCGACACTAACTTATCAAATTTACCTTCAAGATCTCGGTAGTCATTTAGTAGTAGTGTGATTTTATCTTCTAAGCCTTCGCGCTTTACGGCGGCACAAGCATAGTCATATTGCTCTTGAGAGATAGTAGTTGTGGTTACTCTGCAACCGTATTTTTTAGCCGCATAAATCGCCAAGCCACCCCAGCCAGTGCCTACTTCCACTAGATGATCATCTTCATTAAGACGCAATTTTTTACAAATACTGTCAAGCTTATACAATGACGCCTGTTCCAGCGTTGCATTTTCACTTGGAAAAATTGCCGATGAATACATCATGGTGGGATCAAGAAACAAACTAAAGAAATCATTACCCAAATCATAGTGCGCAGAAATATTCTTTCTTGAACCACTTTGAGTGTTGGCATTTAGCCAGTGCATGGCTTTAGAAGTGATGCGGCTCAACACTGGACGGCTATTATCCATTTTGTTGAGCATCTCGAGATTGATTGTCATTAACCTAATCACATCCAACAAATTAGAAGAGCTCCAACTGCCTAACATATAGGCTTCAGCGGCACCGATAGAACCACCAAAAACAATATCACGATAAGTAGAAGGGTGATGGATAAAAATATGTCCTATCAGCTCCGCATTCTCAGCCGACTCTCCAAACTCATAAACTTGGCCACTATCTTCCAGCACTAAACGGCCCTGACCCATATTCGCTAGGACCTTGAGCAGCGCTTTTTTAGCCATAACATCCCAGAAGCTAGCTTTTAATTCGCGGCTGACCTTATTATCATCGATACTTGTAATTGCCATAAAATGCCCATTCAATCTTTTTATAAAGTTGTTAGTGTAAACCGACTCAGTTTGCTTTTGACGTACCCGGGTGTGCAAATACCGGTACACCTTTAATCAATAATTTTAGCGCCTGCCAATAAATAGCTACCACCACTTTGAAAGTCATAAACGGATACTGCCAAATCAGCCTACGTAGTGCTGATGCTGTAATGACCTCTCGCTCAAGTACCAGCGTGGCGTCAAATTCAAGCGTTTCATCGCTACCGACTTGCGGACTACGCCAGTTCTGCATATTGATACGCAAGTCATCAGCGGGTAGGTTGCAGCGCCATTCGTAACGAATATCCATCGGATTAAAAGGCGACACATGAAAGTCTTTGTTAAAACTTATACGCTGATAATTATGCTCTGGCTCACAGGCCAGCACATAGCTGTGACGTTCATCCCAAGGGGTGTTATTGACCTCAGCGATAATAAACTGGAGCCGCTCATCATCATCAAAGCAGTAGTAACAACTGATGGGATTAATGATAAAACCGAAATAGCGCAGATTGGCCAGCAGCCGAATTGGACCAGTGGGATAGACACCCACTTGCTGCTCGACACGCTGTCGCACAGCACAATCTAAGGGTGTGGCTGGGTCACCCAAAAAGTCTTCACGCTTAAAGCGCGCCAGTGCCCAGCGCTTGCTGGACCAAAGTTTGCTGCCTGAAAAAACCTGATCTAACTCAGACAAGTCTAATAGCATCATAAACACCTGATAACGCAGGCTATGTGACTTTGGTGAATAACGCCGATGACGCAACCAACCTTTGTAGATAGCGCTCTTCAACGGTGTTTTATCAGATTTGGCAGGCGGTTTATCAGTCACCACGGAGCGCCCAGTGCCTTCGCCACGCGAATACCGCTGCTGGCACCATCTTCATGAAAACCGTTAGCCCAATAGGCTCCACAAAACCAAGTATTGTTGACGCCATTGATATCGTCCCAACGCTCAGTTGCTGCCACCGACTCTAAAGAAAACACCGGATGAGCATAGTTATAACGGCCAAGGATTTTACTGGGGTCAATATCGCTAGTGGCATTTAAGGTCACTGAAAAGGTAACTGGGGCATCAATACCCTGTAGGATATTCATATTGTAACTGAGGATGGCCTGTTCTTGCTGCTCCGAGCGCAGCCAGTAATTCCAACTAGACCATGCCAGTCTTTTGCCCGGCAACACACTCTCGTCGGTATGCAATACCACATCATTGGCTTGATAAGGCATCGCGCCCAGTACTTGCTGCTCTTCAGTACTTGCATCAACCAACATCGCCAAGGCTTGGTCGCTGTGACAGGCCAGCACTACTTGATCAAACTGCTCACTACTGCCATCAGCCAAGTAAAGCTCGACGCCCTGCTCACTGCGCAGTATTTTCCGTACCGGGCTATTAAGCCTAATACGATCAGCGAAACCTTTTGTTAATGGCTCAATATACGATTTAGAGCCGCCATTAATGACCCGCCACTGGGGCCTATTATTGACACTCAGCAAGCCATGATTTTTAAAAAACCGAACAAAAAATAATAGTGGAAACTTGAACATGCTGTCGGTAGAAGCAGACCAAATAGCACTACCCATTGGAATCAGATACTTATCCGCAAAGGTTTTTCCATAGCCATTTTGGTCAAGGTATTCACCCAAGGTAATCCCAGGCTTGATACGCTGCTGATCGAGATCCTCAATCGCCTGTTTATTAAAGCGCATAATATCCCACAACATTTTCAGATATTTTGGATTCAATAAATTACGGCGCTGGGCGAACAGTGTATTTAAATTGTTACCACCGTATTCAAGCCCGGTCATTTCACAACTGACACTGAAGCTCATTTCGGTTTCTTTCGAGGTGACACCTAACTCGTCCATCAAGCGGATAAAGTTGGGATAAGTCCAGTCGTTATAAACGATAAATCCGGTATCAATCGCATAATCTGTACCGGCAACATTCACATCTACCGTAGCCGTGTGACCGCCAATGCGCGCCTCACTTTCAAAGACTGTAATGTCGTGCTGCTTATTGAGTAAATAGGCGGCACTTAATCCTGAGATCCCACTGCCAACAATCGCTATCTTCACACGTTCTCTCTTATTTTCACCATCAACCCTTGAGCGATGGCGCTATAAATTTATTCCAAAAACTCGGTGCAATTAACATAACAACAGACAAAGTTTTTAGTAGCCACTTGAGGCGACCGGGAAAGTCATATTGCCGCGGACGGCGAATGATCGCTGCCGCCATACGCTCTGCCGCCTTCTCAACCGGTACTAAAAATGGCATTTGAAAATCATTTTTATCGGTTAATGGTGTTTTTACAAAGCCGGGGTTAATCACCGTGACATCTATATTATGACTGACTAAATCGGCCCTTAATGAGTCAAAGAAATATTGCATCGCGGCCTTCGACGAGCCATAAGCTTGCGCGCGGCTAAAGGGCAAGGCCGTTGCCAGCGAAACCACCGCCACTATATGCGCACCATGACCATCGCTGCTGACAGGACGCGCTTGCAATAATGGCATGGCAACCTCTAGCGTATTAATGGCGCCAAAATAATTAACCTCCATCACCCGCTGCATCATGCTCCAGTCAGGGCTATTGATATCTAAATACTCACAGGTACCCGCATTAATTATGACTCTATCAAGGTACTCACAATGCTGCTTGATTGTATCACTTACTGATTCTGTTAGATCCTTGCGACTAACATCATAGACCAGAGGGATGATTTTAGGGTAAGCCTCAGCCAACTCTTCCAAAGCTTCCTTGCTGCGGGCGCTGGCTATAACAGTATGACCTTGTTGCGCCAACTGGATGGCTAAATATCGACCAATACCACTACTAGCACCGGTCAGCCAAATTGTTTCAGTGCCGGCAGCTGTATTTTCTGTATTAGGGGATTGTGACATTGATACCTCGACTAACTCGCCAATCGGTTTTTTAACCAGCGGGTAACACCGCCAATTACGGGCACATGTTCGTAGACCATAGCCCCCATATCGTAGACATCTTCGTGATAATGAATGCGTTCATCGAACTGCAACTGACTAACACCTCGGACGGAGATTAACTGACCTGCCGCTAACTTGGGATGACGAAAATGCATATTCCATTTGATATAGGCCGTGCCGTCAGCCATCAGTTGATCGAGAAACTCAAAACGACACTCTTCCACATTAGCCACCATCTCGGCCATATAGTCCTGCATCGCGGGCAAACCCCGTATCTCATGAACAGGATCCTTAAACACGAGGTTATCCGTGTATAAGCGATCTAAGCGCGAAAGGTCCATCGCTACCATATCGCGGTAGCTGTCTTTAAATAGCTCAATAATCTCTTTATTCATTGCATGCTCTGTTTGTTATTAGCATAGGAAGCTAACTTCTTAAGCGGTGCTAAGTTACTGATAATTCTAATCAAAACATAAACATACACTTGGTTTACTAATTTTACGGTTCGCTCAAACATTTGGATCATTATGCTCGCTGCAATATAGAAGTTTATGTTGGCAACAATTATAGAAGCATAAAACAATCGGATAGCACTAGAGTGATCCAGACTATTATATAAGTCGTACATTAACTAATAATTGGTGCAGAGGCGTTGAACACACTATCATGGGCGGACACAATGGCTAAAGTGATTAACTTTAAACAGCGAGCAGCAATGTCTGATAGCAGCGTCCCTAGCAACACAGAGTCTAAAGCCGAGCGTAATTCTCTGTTAAAAGTCCATATGCACGATGTGGCAAACGAGCGCGACAAAAAAGCCTTCAGCGCGCTGTTTGATCACTTTGCACCTTTGCTTCGTTCTTACAGTTTTGCACGCGAACCCGGTGCCGCCCTGCTAGCCGATGAACTTGCGCAGGAAGTAATGATTAAAGTATGGAACAAAGCCCATACGTATAAACCAGAAATGGCGGCAGTATCTACTTGGGTGTTTACACTAGCCAGAAACTCCCGGATAGATTATTTGCGGCGTAATGGTCGCTTCAGTACCGATATCGACCCGACTGAAATTTTTGAAAACATGGAAGACGAAGGTCCAGACCCCTTCCAAATGGCGCAGCAACAACGCGCTCAAGACCAAGTCCATGAAGGATTAAAGCAACTGCCAATTGAGCAGGCGCAAGTATTAGCCAAAGTTTACCTAGAAGGCAAAAGCCATCAGGAAACAGCGGATGAGTTAGGTCTACCACTTGGGACCGTTAAGTCCCGCGTGCGTTTAGCTCTACAAAAATTAGAATTGTTAATAAAGAGGTAGCAAAACAATGGCACAGCATCACCCCGCAGCAGAATTACTGGCCGCATTTTCAGCCGGTAGCCTACAGCTAACCCACGCCCTGGCCGTCTCCACTCACGTTGAGCATTGCAGTGATTGCAATGCTAATTTGCAACGGCTTAACATCATGGGCGCCGAGATGATGTCCGAATTAGAACCCGCACAACCATCAGATAGTTTGAAAGCTAACATTTTATCTATGTTAGATGATGAGCCTATTAGCGAGCCAGCGCCGGCTAAAAGGAATAGTAATATTCCACGCGCATTGCAGCAGTTTATCCCTGATGATTATGATTCTCTGGAATGGCAACGGGTATCACCGTCTATCCACACCGTCAAACTCTGCGTTGATAGTAATGGCTCTAAAGTTGAAATGTTACGTATTAAAGCCGGCGCTACTATACCTAACCACACTCATACTGGTGACGAATACACCATGCTGTTAGAAGGGAGTTTCTCAGATGATAGTGGTATTTATAAAGAAGGTGACTTTATTGTCCGCGATGGACGTCATAAGCACAGCCCAGTGGTAAGCAAAGACCATGTTTGTATTTGTCTGACTGTCACCGATGCGCCGATAGCTTTTACCGGTTTTTTTAGTCGCATGCTTAACCCGATATTGCGGCGCGGCCATCTGGCAAACTAATAAACCATGCAAACAAAAAATGGAGCCACTGGCTCCATTTTTTTATCTGCAAAAAAGTTATCACCTCAAAATCATCGTTTATTATCGGTCTGCGCCCATAACCGCTCCACAAACTGCTGATAGCTGGTCGGCATCCGTCCTAATATCCAACTAAGTACATTGGAGTTGCCGGCAAAACCATAATCATCATAGTGTTTGTTCATAATCAGCATTTGCTGCACACGATCCTCGTTCAACCCTTTCGCTTTAGCATTCTCTGCCAACTGCTCAAAACTGATCGCCTGCGCTACAACCGGTTTACCAATCACCCCCGTAATAATCGCCGCCATATTTTGTTGACTCAAACCCTGCGGCCCAGCCAACTCATAGCTAGCATATTGATGCCCCTCTTCCGCTGTAACAATAGCCGTCGCCTCCGCTACGTCTGCAAGGTCAACCACGCTAAAATTTACCTGCGTGTTAAAGGGCATGGCATGGACACCTTCCTCCACGACTTTTAGCCAAATTGGTAACAGGTGTTGCATATAACGCATCGGCTGTAAAATAGTATAAGGCAAGCCCGACTCAATCAACAACTGCTCGGCATCGAGCTTTAAACTATGGTGGCGGACATCGCGCCGCAAAGGATGCATGACCGAATAATAGATAAAGTGACGCACAGCATGCTGTTTTGCCGCATTCAACAAATACCCAATAATTTGCTTTTCATCCGGATGCATCGGTGGACCGATGTGAATAAGCTTGTCACAGCCCATTACTGCGCTATCAATACTATCGACATCCAACATATCACCAACTGCAAAACCGCTGGCCCCCATTGCCTTAAGCTCAGGCCACTGGGCTTTATCGCGGATAAACACCTTAACCACCTGCTTCAGTCCAGCCAGCTTTTGCAAAATTGCACGGCCGGTTTTGCCATTAGCACCCGTTAGCAGGATTGTTTTACTCATTCATTTCACCCGTAATATGAAGGCTTGTTAGTAAATATTATTAGCCTAATAGCCAGCGATTATAAATTGTTAGCCGCCATTAAAAAAGGGAGCCAAGGCTCCCTTACGTAATATTTTTGAAGCCGCTCTTTTATAAACTACAAAGATTTCTGAGTTTTCCTATTGATTGGCGCCAGCCATAACAAGCGTAAAATACCGGTAAATAAAGCCAGCACAACCGTCATCGCAACCGGGTGCTTGTCGGCATACAAATAAAACTCATAGAACTCGCCATAAAATTGTGCACACTCTGGGATAAACCAAGCCACACCGGTTGCACCGATACCATAGCGAATTGAAAGACCTATTTCACACTGCTGAGTTTGTTTGTATAGCAAGTACAGACTCCAAATAACGACCGCCGCACAGAGTATATAAGTGACTGGATGATGCAAACCAAAACCTCTTGGGTCAACAATCACCAGCATCAGTACATACATAAACCAGGTTACGAAAAAGTATTCAAAGGCCGCTACTCGCGCGACATTAGGGCGGTAACCCTGGGTGGGTTTACCCAACACATCCGCATTCATACCTAAGGCGCGGCGAATCCACAATAACATCCGGCAACGTACATCGGTGTTGAACATAATAAACATCAAAGTCATTACACAAAACACACCACTTGCCTCAAGGAAGACATGCTCACCTAAAAAAGCCCCTTCTCTGCCACCGTCGGCATTTAAGGCCATAGGGATTTTTGCGCTATGACCAATAATCGGCATCGCTGATTCCATCCAGGAAACCCAGATTAAAAAGCCACCGCCATAACCGAGAATAGAACCTTTTACTTCGTCTTTACCCATACCTTTAATCACCAACGCTAAACCAATGGCTCCGGTAATCGCTGGTATGACCCATTTCCAAGGTTCTGGTAATACGTACAAGGTAATCACTGTGTAGCTATGCATTAGCATTTTTTCACAGAACATCAAAATGATAATCAGCAAACCCAATATAGGTGGCTTGCGTAAACTGGCAATCCAAGCATTGCTTGCTGCGTCTGATGTGGTTGTGGTCAAACTGGACATTGCTACCTCAAAACTTTATTTCAATGATTTTTATTAATGAAAAAATACTGATCGCAGTAGTTTTTCATTAATAAAAATTAAAAAAACCCCCGCAGATTATCATCGATAACTACGGGGTAAAAATCCATGTGAGGATAGTACTTTCACATGGCGTGGGTCTATTTAGAACATATACGAAACG
>JBNMPW010000108.1:0-10408 GCA_051277205.1 Oceanicoccus sp.
TAAACCATTTTTGTATAAGGTTTTAGGGGTTTTAAAGGGGTGCTATAACATTGATCTCCACCATGGCATATCAGCCGATTCCAGCTATACTTTTGTGCTCGAGACGGAGCTTTAGGTAAACGAAGTTATTCAGAGATCTATTGAGATAGTATATGCCTGAACGCCACTTAGCTCGGCTCTTAGCAGCCCAGTTAGCTATAGTTTTCAAGTTTTACCCCATCGCTATTGCCAGTTCTACTGTGCTTGCGCTTTTTATTAGCCTGACGCTGTCTTTAATTGCCGACCAGTTTTTGCTGTGGTCTTGGTTGTTGGTAACTTTAGTACTCAGTGGCTATCGCTATTTATTATTTTACCAGTTTGACCGCAATAAATCGCGCTTGAGCCTTTCCGCGTGGTCATCAATGCATATCTTCGTTACTGCTTTGTCGGGCGTGATATGGGGCTATGCCATTTTATTTTTAATGCCTGAGGATTCCTTGGGCCATCAGCTGTTGTTAATAATAGCCACTGCCGGTTTGTGTTCGGGTGCAACCAGCACTTTGGCTTTGTCACCTCGTGCCTATCTATGGTTTCTCGCTAGTTGTTTGGTACCGTTATCCATCAAGCTCTACCTGATCGTACCTGAAAATGGTTTTTGGTTGAGCGGTCTCAGTTATATCTATATGTATTTTATGTGGAGTACCTGCCTGCGAAATAACAAAACCGGCATTCATAATTTGGAGCAATCCTTGTCTTTGCAATATCAGGAGCTGGCTTTAAATGAATCTCAACGACGTGTTGATTTACATTTTGACAACAGCCCGCTGGCAATTATTGAATGGGATGACCAGTTCAATATTAGCCGCTGGAATCCAGCGGCTGAAGCTGTCTTTGGTTTTAGTTCGGCTAAGATGTTGGGCCAGTCATTTCAGTGTTTACTACCAGCTAAGGCCAAAGGTGACTACTTTCTGCAATTGCAGACATCGACATCTAACAGCACAGCAGTATTGGAAAACATAAGCTGCAGTGGCGGGCCGATTAAGTGTGAATGGACCACGGCGGCAATCAAGCTAGAGGACGGCAGTCTGTTAGCTTATACCTCGTTTGTGCGTGATATTACCGAGCGTATGCAGCAAGATGAGTTAATTGCTCATCAGGCGCATTTTGACGTGCTTACTGATTTACATAACCGCAATTATTTTCAGAGCCGCCTAAGCCAGCAAATAAACCGCTCTCAGCGCAGCAAAGAATATGGTGCGGTATTTTTTGTCGACCTTGATCATTTTAAAACCATTAATGACTCGATGGGTCATTCAATTGGCGACTTACTACTTCAGCAGTTTGCCCTGCGGCTAAAAACACGGTTACGTGGTTATGATACTTTAGCCCGTTTTGGCGGCGATGAATTTGTTGTTTTGCTCGATGCTGGTGATCAAGATTATGAGCATTCGCAATTGATTGCGGCGCAAGTCGCGCGTTCGTTACAACTTCTTATGCAACAGCCATTTAGCTTGTCTGGCGGCGAGTACACCTTAACCTGCAGTATCGGCATTACCTTATTCAATGGCAGTGACGCTAATGAAGATGAATTGTTAAAGCAGGCAGACCTTGCGCTCTATAAAAGTAAAGACGCAGGTCGCAATCGCTACTCTTTTTTCGCCCAAGAGATGAGTCAACAGGCCTCGCGTCATCTGGGTTTGTTAACCAGTTTGAGCGAAGCAGTAAGCAATCAAGAGTTTACCTTGGTCTATCAGCCTAAGGTTCGCATTGATAATAACCAGGTGATGGGCGCTGAGGTATTGCTGCGTTGGAATAACAAAGACTTTGGTGCCGTCTCGCCAGTAGAGTTTATCCCCGTGTTAGAAGGCTCCTCGTTGATTTCCAAAGTGGGCTTTTGGGTGCTGGACAATGCTTTAGGGCAATTGGCTAGTTGGTTAGGTAGCGGTTGTTGGCGAAAGGGTATGGAGCTTGCTATCAATATTAGTCCTAAGCAATTATTGGCTAGCGATTTTGTTGAGCAGGTTGAAATTTTGTTGGCCAAACATGGCATTGATGCCAAATTATTGGAGTTTGAAATCACTGAAAACGTGCTGATTGACAACACTGATCGCGTTGCCAGTGTCTTGGAGGAGTTGACGGCTCTCGGTATCAGCTTTTCGATTGATGATTTTGGTACCGGTTATTCATCGCTCGCCTATTTGAAAAAGCTGCCTATCAAGGTGTTGAAAATTGATAAATCCTTTATTGATCACTGTACAACCGACGACAATGATCAAGCCATCGTGCGCAGCATTTTAAGCATTTGCCACGAGCTTGGCCTAACCTCTGTGGCAGAAGGGGTTGAATATGAAGAGCAGCAACGCCAGCTAGAAAAAATGGGCTGCGATTTATTACAGGGCTATTTGTTCAGCCGTCCTGTGCCGCCGCAAGAGTTCACTGCTCTGCATTTGAAATAGTACCTCACTAAGACCTAATGGCATTGCCCCAGCTGTGGCAAAGCGCCAAACTTTTACTGCTTTAGGCTGCGTCTAGCGGCTGATACTGCATCCATTGGACGGAACAGGTGAAGTTGGCCCGAATTATGCAAATTCCTCATTAAAGCGCCTTTCGGCTGCCGTTTTGTCAATATGTTGTCAGCGCGGGCGTCTATAACGGGTCGCTGTTTCGACAGCTTGCGTAGGTGACAGTAGTTTGACTGGCGCTGGCAGATAATTTCATGGGGAATATGATGATCACCAATCGTACTGATATTAATAACTTGTTATCGCAAATGCAGGCCATGAAAACTCAAGCTGGCGGTAATCTTGAGCTACGTGCGCGTTCGGATGTAGAGGCAAGCTTTGGTGTCGATGGCAGCAACAAAGTAGGCACCAGTACGGCACCTGATTTTACCTCGATGTTTAATAACGCCATCAATACCGTGAATGAAACGCAGCAAGCCTCGGGAGCGCTTTCCACAGCTTATCAGCAGGGTGATCCTAGCGTCAGTCTTACTCAAGTAATGGTAGCTTCTGAGAAGTCCAGTGTATCTTTTCAAGCGCTAAGCCAAGTGCGTAATAAACTGGTTGAAGCATATAAAGATGTAATGAATATGCCGTTATAAATGATGCGGTATTTGATTAGCGTTTATAAAAATAGGCTCCTTTTAAGAGTAGAGAGCAAAGAGTATTGAGAGGTTTAATTAATGGCAGCGCTCCCAGCTGAAACCGGTGGAAATTTTCCGCCCCAACGGCAGAATGACGTATTACAAGGCATCGGCGGCATAGGTATTCTGCGCCAGCTGGGTTTAATGATTGGGCTAGCGGCCAGTGTTGCTATCGGCTTTGCCGTGGTGCTGTGGTCGCAGGGTGAAGATTACCGCCCGCTATATGCCAACCTCGATCAAATGAATCCAGACGATGTCCTCAGTGTGCTTGAGAGTAATCAAATACCTTACAAAATCGATGAAAACAATGGCGCTTTGATGGTAATTGCCGATCAAATGCACAGTGCACGGCTAAAACTAGCCGGTGCGGGTATTTCCGCCGATGGCAGCTTTGGTTTTGAAATGCTCAACAAAGAGCAGCCATTGGGCACCTCACAATTTATGGAAAACGCCCGTTTTAAACGAGGTTTAGAAGGTGAGTTGGCTCGAACTATCTCCAGCATCCGAGCAGTGCGTGCTGCTCGAGTGCATCTTGCCATTCCTAAATCCTCGGCCTTTATCCGTGATGCACGCAAACCGACAGCATCGGTGTTTCTTGACCTTTATTCCGGCAGCGGTATTTCCAGTGAGCAAGTGCGGGCGATTGCTAATATGATCGCCTTTAGTATCCCCGAGCTGACCGTGCAAAATGTCACAGTGGTTGATCAGCGTGGCAATTTGTTATCCAATTTTGAAGCTGATAAAGAAATGGCGATGGCCAATAAGCAGCTTGAATATGTCAGTCAGTTGGAAGGCAATCTAGTAAAGCGTATTAGCTCAATTTTGGAGCCGTTATTGGGTGAGGGCAGATTTCGCGCAGAAGTCAGTGCCAATATTGACTTTACTCAAATCGAGCAGACCGATGAGATGTTTAACCCCGACTTGCCAGCAATTCGCAGTGAGCAAACCATTGAAGAAGCCCGCGGCGGTTCCGGTGGTATCGGCGGTATTCCAGGGGCGCTAAGTAATCAGCCGCCAGCTGATGCGCAGGCACTAGATGTTGCTACGCAGGGCACAGGCCTTGCTACCGGCGCGAATGGCAGCAGTCGTCGTCAATCCATGCGTAATTACGAACTTGATCGCACCATTAGTCATACCCGCCATCAAGTAGGGCGTTTACGTCGATTGTCAGTTGCGATATTGGTAGATAATGTTACTAGGGTTGATGCAGAAACTGATGAGTCGACTACAGTACCTATTGAGGCCGCCGAGTTAAATAGATTGGAAGCACTGGTACGAGATGCGGTGGGCTTTGATGCTTCTCGTGGAGACAGCGTTAACATCATGAATTCCGCTTTTATCCCGAAAGAAGTTATTGAGGTAGTGGAGTTTGTTGAGCCCCCGATTTGGCAGCAGCCAGAAGCTTTGAATTATGCGAAACAGCTAGTAGGTGGACTGTTTGTATTGGTGATAGTATTCGGTGTATTGCGGCCAGTGATGCGCAGCCTGACCGACACTGCCAAAGATATTCGCGAAAACGAGGCGCAGCGAGCGTTGGGTGAATTGTCTGGTGATTTAGGTGCGGACTTGGCTAATGAAACGGTAACGTTATCCGGCGGTGATAGTCTTTTGTTAGCAGGCCCCAATGAAAATTATCAGCAACAATTAAATGCTGTAAAGGGCTTGGTAGCTGAAGACCCCGCTCGAGTAGCGCAGGTGGTTAAAAAATGGGTAGTATCCAGTGAGTAGTGTACGGAGAGTAAAGCTAAGTGAGTGACGAAGCAGTGGCAAAGGGTGTCGGCCTATCGTCGCTTGATCAAGCGGCAATTTTAATGATGACGCTGGGCGAAAAAGAGGCCGCTGAAGTGCTAAAGCACCTTGGGCCGAAAGATGTGCAGCGCATTGGTACGGCAATGTCGTCGCTCGAAAGCGTGCCGCAAGAACATGTCGAATTTGTGATGACCAGCTTTCTCGGTGAGGCCCAGAGTATCACTGGTCTCGGCATGGGTTCAGATGGTTATATCCGCAATATGCTGGTGGAAGCGCTAGGCGAAGATAAAGCAGGCTCTTTAGTAGACCGCATTTTACTGGGTGGAAACACCAGTGGTCTTGATACCCTCAAATGGATGGACCCGCGTTCTGTTGCTGATATTATTCGCAATGAGCACCCGCAGATTCAAGCGATTGTCATCGCTCATCTCGACGGTGACCAATCGGCAGAAGTATTAACCCAATTACCGGAAAAAGTGCGGCTTGATATTATTATGCGGGTGGCATCGTTAGATGCAGTGCAGCCATCGGCGTTACAAGAGCTCAATACCATTTTGGAAAAACAATTCTCTGGCAATGCTGGCTCGCAAGCTAAATCGATGGGTGGTACTAAAGTCGCTGCCGAAATTATGAATAATCTGGAGGGCGCGATTGAAGGCGAGTTAATGGAGTCGATCAAAGAGCTCGATGAGGATCTTGGGGTTACTATTCAGGATTTGATGTTTGTATTCGACAACTTAAAAGCGGTCGATGATCGCGGTATTCAAGCATTACTTCGAGAAGTATCTTCCGAAGTACTTATCCTTGCATTGAAAGGTTCCGACGAAGAGTTGAAAGAAAAAATATTTGGCAACATGTCGAAGCGTGCCGCCGAGTTGCTGCGTGATGATCTAGAGGCGAAAGGGCCCGTCAAACTCAGCGAAGTAGAAACGGCACAGAAAGAAATCCTATTGGTTGCCCGCCGTATGGCCGATGCGGGCGAGATTGTTCTCGGCGGCAGCGGCGAAGAAATGCTGTAAATGCGAGATAAGCACTAGTGACCAGAATTCCAGCGGACCAAAGTCAACAATTTTCCTCATGGGATTTGCCGGAGGTAAAACAAGGGCAGATTATTCAGGTTGAAAAACTCAAGCAGCGCGGTCCCAGGGGCGAGTTGATAAACGTTGCCAAAGACGCCGTTATTTATAACTCTTTGACCGCTGCCCAGTTAGAAGATATAGCCAATCAAGCCTACGAAGACGTGCACGAGCAAGCCTACCAAGATGGGCTTAAACAGGGGCATACTGATGGTTATCAAGCCGGCCTTGAAGCTGGCCAGCAAGTGATTGCTCAGCAGACGCAAAGTTTATCCGCCACCATCGACAATTTGCTTCTTTATTTAGCAGGCCAAGATGATCAAGTCGAACAGGCGTTGGTAAATGTTGCCACCTGCATTGCCAGTGCTGTGTTGCGCCGTGAACTGACATTAGATGCCAGTCACATGCAGCAAATCGTCAGTGAAGCTATTGCAGCATTGCCTTTCAACGCCAGCAATATCACAGTACATCTCAACGTTGAGGATCACCAGTTTTTGACTAAGCAGGGTGAATGCCCTGACCATTGGCAGTTACAAATAGATCGCACTTTAGCCGCAGGTGGTTGCCGCGTGCAGACCGAAAATAGCGTGGTCGACTTTACCCTAGAGGAGCAATTCCAACAGACAGTTAATAGCTTGGTTGAACGCCGCTTTGCCGAGTTAGCAGCGCCGGGCGGAGCACCTATTGAGCCGTCAGGCACGCCCGCGGGTGACAGCTAAAACCATGGCGAATTCTCGTTCTTTCAGTGCCCGACTCGCAAACTATCAACTATCCCCAGAGTCAGCCGCCAGCCCGAGAATTAGCGGTAAATTAGTGCGGGTGGTTGGTATGACGCTGGAAGTGTTAGGTTTAGAGCTGGCCATTGGTTGCCGCTGCCTTGTGATCGGTGATGACAAACGCAGTGTTGAGGCTGAGGTGGTGGGGTTTACCGGCAGTAAATTATTTCTGATGCCGATTGAGCCTGTCACCGGTTTAAGGCCTGGTATGGCGGTTTTTCCAGTAGCCTATGACGATCAAGTGCCCACCGGTATGGAGTTGCTAGGGCGCGTTATTGATGGCGCAGGACGGCCTCTTGATGGCAAAGGGCCGCTGGGTTGTAAGCACAGTATTCAAATGCAGGCGGAGCTGATCAACCCAATGCAGCGCCAGCCGATCTCCAGACCATTGGATGTTGGTATTCGTGCGATTAATGCCATGTTAACGGTTGGCCGCGGCCAGCGCTTAGGTTTGTTTGCTGGCAGTGGTGTCGGTAAAAGTGTTTTGTTGGGCATGATGACCCGCTTTACGGAGGCCGATATTGTGGTGGTCGGTTTAGTCGGCGAGCGCGGTCGCGAAGTAAAAGAATTTATCGAGCAGGTGTTGGATGAAGAAGGTATGCGGCGCTCGGTAGTGGTGGCGTCACCCGCTGATGATGCGCCATTGATGCGTATGCGTGCCGCCATGTTAGCGACGCGTTTGGCGGAGAGTTTTCGTGACGAAGGTAAGCATGTCTTACTATTGATGGATTCGCTCACCCGCTATGCGCAAGCGCAGCGAGAAATCGCCCTGTCAATTGGCGAGCCGCCCGCCACCAAAGGTTATCCGCCTTCGGTATTTGCCAAAATCCCACAACTGGTTGAGCGCGCGGGTAATGATGCGGATGGCAATGGTTCGATCACCGCTTTTTATACCGTGCTGACCGAAGGCGATGATATGCAGGACCCTGTCGCTGATGCCGCCCGGGCTATTCTTGATGGCCATGTAGTGTTGTCTCGTTCTTTGGCCGATGAGGGTCATTACCCGGCCATTGATATTGAGGGGTCCATAAGTCGTGCCATGCCGAATATTATTAGCCCGCAGCACTTGTCCGCCGCGCAGCGCTTGCGGCAACTGTATTCTCGCTATCAACAAAGTCGCGACCTGATAAGTGTTGGCGCCTATGTCGCCGGTAGTGATTCGGAAACAGATACGGCGATTGAACGACAAACGGCAATTAAAAAATTTTTGCAGCAGGGGTTGGCTGATGCCTATAGCCTTCCTGCCAGTGTCGCTGAATTGAGTCATGTTGTGACCCGGCCCAAAGTGGTGACGCAGGAGCATAATCCAAATGGCGGTATCGACTTACCGATCGTGAGAAACTAGAGTGAGTAATCATGGCAAAAAAAAGCTCTGAACGATTGCAAACCGTACTCAAACTGGCTCAGTTAAAGCAACAACAGGCGGCCGAAAAGCTGGCCGAGAATATCCGTAATACCCAAGCGCAGGCACAGCAGCAAGCCAGCCTTGAAGAATATAAGCTCGAGTATAACGACCAGTTCAGTCAGCTCACCCGACAAGGCAGGCACGCTTCCCAGTTAGCTAACTATCAGCGCTTTTACGGTAATCTGCAGCAGGCGGGAGAAGCCCAAATAGAGCGCAACAAGCTGGCGCAAAGCCTATTGGAGCAAGCACGTGGCCAGTGGCAACAGCTCTACTTTAGGCGGAAGAAATTGGAGGGCTTGGTGCAGCAAAAACAATACAGTGAGCAGCGCGAAGAAGGCCGAAAAGAGCAGCGTGAGCTTGATGATCGAAGCGTCCCTTCCATTGTAGACAGCAGCGTTTAAATTGGGAGATTTCAGCTTTGAGTGTTGGCGTAGCTTCTCTCGGTGACGCCATGACCACTAATTACTCGAGGAGTTATGTCTTTCTAACAGATTAGTCCTGTCTTGCTTTAATACTATCTGATCACTATGGCTAATGGCTCGTCATAAGTTCTCATAGAGTTTTAATCAACTGAGACGGCGAACTCAGGAGCTACATCATGGCAATTTCTTCCTCAATAACTGGCGCTGGCGCCGAGCTAACAATTGGTATTGAAAGGCATTTTGATTTCAGCTCCCACCAAGATTTCCGTCATGCCTATGAGGGTTTGAGCGCCAAGCCTATCAGTTAAATCGTTGATATGAGTGCGGCTTCTTATTTGGATAGTTCAGCGTTGGGTATGCTGTTATTACTGCGTGATTATGCTGGCGGCGATAGCGCCGATATCTGTATTGCTAACTGTAACGACGATATTAGAAAAATTATCAGTATTTCTACTTTTGAACAGCTGTTTAAAATTAAGTAGTTTTGCCCTTCAATCATGGTTTTGATTATTAGCGCTTTAGCGATAACACCCGCCTTGATGAGAGCTATGCCGGACGCGGCATTAGTTTGTTGCAGGCTATTTGTCAGCACATTGAATATTCTAAAGAGGATTGACACGCTAGTGCGCTCATCCTTTGGCGTGATCGTCAGCAATCGACGACTTAAAAACTTTCGGCTATTCTGATGGTATGTCATCGCAGTGCTGGGCTTTCGAACAAAATTTATCCAGTTATTGGCTTCACATATTATAAAAACCGAAGGAGTAAGTGATGGTAGATGTAGCTCAGCATTTAGACATGGATGCGTTGTCTGAACTTAAAATGCTAATGGGGGATGAGTTTCCTTTGCTCGTAGAGACATTTAGTAATGATAGCATTGTTCGTATTGAGGCGATTAAAGAGGCCGTAGCCACCGCAAAGTGCGAAGATATTCGGCGCGCGGCGCACAGCTTCAAAGGCAGCGCCGGTAATATGGCGGCGCTTAAATTGACGGAGCTTTGCCACAGCCTTGAGGAGTTGGCCCATGCCGGCGTAACTGATGGTTGTGATACTTTACGGCAAGGTATCGAACAAGAATATGATCACGTTAAGGCCGCCTTGCAAGGTCTACTTCAATAGCTTTAAAAGGCTAGCCACTGTCACCCATCACTAATGTTGGCGGCTCTAGCCGTCAGCTGAAAAGTTGGCCACTAAATTGCAAATAACCTGTTCAGATATTCTATGTATTCACAGAACGGGACAATTGGATGACACCTTCCACTGATAGTTTTGCTTCAAATCCCTTGATGGCATCCACCGATGGCGCCAACCTAGCGGCAAAATCTAGCACTCAACCTACTTCAAGTACGACCGGTAACTCTTTAAATAATAGAGAGTTTTCTGATGCTATGGACGCACAGGCGGACGTTGAAAAGGTGTCAGCAGTGGCTAAGTCCGAAGAGGTTCTGACTGATAATTGGAGCGCCGCCCATGAAGGTGCGCGGCCGTTAATTACTGCTAATGGCGCAGCTCAAGTGGCGGCTATGTTGCCGCTAAACGGCAATATGTTGCCGCTAGCGGGCGCTGTGTTGCCGTCTGGGCAGCTTGCTGGCCGCACTAATGATATACATGTGATGGCTAATCAGGCTTTGTCGCCCCAACCATCACAGCTATCTTTGCAGGCAAGTATTTTGCAGGCTGCCGAGTCGGCGGTAAGCGACGGGCAGCCGGCAATAATAGGTCAGGTAACACTTGATGCAAATCCGGCCGATATGGGCCTAATTGCCGCTACCACCTTAAGCATGCAGCCTTTAGCTGCGAATAAGCGGCCGGCTGATAGCATGGCATCGGCAGCCGCTAGTGGTCCATCGCTCCTG
>JBNMPW010000109.1:0-10358 GCA_051277205.1 Oceanicoccus sp.
AGTATGGTGACTTTGAAGCTTTGAAGCTTTGAAGCTTTGAAGCTTTCAAATCTGGGTTACGCTATAAATAGTATTTTGATAGTAGAAGATACATATTAGAAATTAACGCACGTACACCTAGCAGCAACCCCATACAAACACCTCACCTCGTCGTTACAACTCAAGCAAAGGAGTCACTATATTTTGTAGGGGGTTGGCTGAGCGGTTATTCAATCATGGTATAAACTTTTCTGATGGTCGCTACCACTTCGCTAGTGCCACTCCAGCCTTTAGGAAAGCAAAAACTATCCCCAGCTTTTATTTCAGTCACATTGCCGTCGTCGTCGGTAAGAATCCAATGGCCTTTGAGAATATGACAAAATTCGGTAACTTTTAATTTCAGTTTGAGTTTACCTGGCTCACATTGCCACGTGCCCATATAAACACCGTCGTTGTCGTAAAAGCAGCTGTCTGTTTGAACGGGCAGTTCACCAATGGGTTCACCGAAAGAATCAGCCAACTCAAGGTCGGCTAGTGTGAGTGGCGAGCGTTGTACAGTTATTGTAGTCATATTATTTCCTTAGTAATCGAGTGGTGGTGTTGCTTTGGCGCGTTCAGGTGCCCAGAAAGGCTTGGTCACTTTGGTGCATTTAGCGACTTTGCGTTTCCAGCGCAGTTCTTGTTGGTGATAAACTTCAGCCCAAATTTCATTGTTGATATATTTGCCCTCAATTAATCCATAGGCGATATTTGCCTTTACCGCCGGTGACCACATGGCAGAAGTTACATAGCCAATCTCTTTACGGCAGTTTTTATCTGCATACAGAATACTGTTTTCAGCAGGCTTGTTGCCTTCGATATCTAATTTAATCACGCGCCGATAGTTGCCGGACTCTTTTTCCGCTAACAAAGCGGCTCTGCCGCTAAAGTGGCCTTTTTTGAAATTAACCATCCAGCCTAGTCCCAACTCTAAAGGGGAGTGGTCATGGCCAAGGTCTACCGTGTGCAGTGCGCCGTGAAAATCTACGCCGGGGCTGATAAATCCAGCTTCAATTCTCGCCATATCTAGCGACTCATCACCCAAGGGCTGAATGCCGTAGTTATAACCCTTATCAAATAATTCGTCCCATAGCGCCTCGGCATCTTGTGGTACCACCCAAAGTTCATAGCCTAAGTCGCCGGTAAAGCCGGTGCGTGAAATCATTATTTCGCCGGAGCCATAGGAAAATTTAGTGATTTCAAAGGGTTTGAGGTTTTCGACGCCGCTGAAGCCCATTTTCTTTAGCAGCGCGCAGGACGTGGGACCCTGAAGCGCTAAAGAGGCGAGGTCATCACTGATCTCAGTAATTTCAAGATTGGGGAAGCCAACGGCGCTGAGTTGAAACCAATCAAAGCAGGCGTCTGCGCAGCAGACAATAAAGTCATCGGCGGCCATGCGGAACAAGGTGCCATCATCTACCACGCGGCCGGCATCGGTACACCACACATTGTAAGCTACCGTATTGATTACCTGCTTACAGACATCGCGAGTTACCATGCGGTTGAGCATGGCTTGCGCGTCGGCGCCGTGAAATCGGTATTTACGCATTGGTGACATGTCAAACACACCGCAGGTGTTGCGGGTGGAGAAATATTCTATATGCGCATCAATATAAGAAACGGCGGTTGCAAAACCACACCACTCTGTCCACTGCTGATTCATATTCATTTTCGACGTACGAGAATGAAAGGGCGTGTGTTGTAAACCAATGCCGATGTGATCAATCTGATCGGCGTTTTTTAAAGTTGCTTTTAGAGGCATGTTTTGTTCCTCACGCTGATTCGTTCAAAATGGCTTGCGCGGCATTGCTGCCGGCGGCACCCATGATGCCGCCACCGGGGTGGGCACCGGCGCCGCAGAGGTAAAAGCCTGCGACCGGTGTTTTATATTGTGATGCGCCGTAAGTTGGACGGTTCATCCACCAGTTGTCTAAGGCAAACTCTGCATGATGCCAATGCCCTCCTTTAACATGGTATTGCTGTTCTAAATCAGCGGGTGTTAATAATTCGCAGCCGATAATTTTGCTGCGTATATCTGGCGCATATTGTTCCAGTGTGTTGATCGCATTTTCCATAAAGGCATCGCGATGCTGTTGCCAGCCGCCCTTTATGTTATATGGCGCATATTGCACTTGTGCTGATAGCACATGTTGCCCCGCTGGAGCTAAAGACGCATCTTGCAGGCTGGGAATAATAACTTCCATTGGAAGCTCTTTGGCAAAGCCACCGTACTTGGCTTCGTCATAGGCATTTTCAATACTCTGCATGGTAGGCGCTAACATCAATCGACCGCTGGGTTTATCCAACCCCGTGAAACTAGGCAGCCCGTTAAGGGCTAAATGAATTTTGGCAACATAGCCGTCGGTGCGCAGGCGATTGATACGGTGAGTAAATTGTATGTCGAGATGCTGGGCGCCGAGTA
Organism: Oceanicoccus sp.; assembly: GCA_051277205.1. Classification (GTDB taxonomy): domain Bacteria; phylum Pseudomonadota; class Gammaproteobacteria; order Pseudomonadales; family Dasaniaceae; genus Oceanicoccus. The sequence continues at coordinate 2,441 of JBNMPW010000109.1, forward strand.
ACTTAAAGAAACTAGTTTTGGGGTCGGCATTGGAAATAATACGATTGGCAAAATAGCTTTCACCGTTTTCTAAGGTGACGCCGGTACAAATCATATCCTCAACGATGACATTGGCAACCGCTGAATTGGTGCGCAGCTCGGCGCCAAACTCGGTGGCGGATTTAGCCATCGCGTCAATCAAACTGCCCATGCCGCCCTTTGGCAAAGGCAGGCCGCCAAGGTTGCCGCTCATGCGGAACAGCAGAGCGATAACGGCATTATTGGGTGAGCGTGGTGCAAGCTTGCTGCCAACGTTAGCATCCCAACTAAGCGCTGCTTTTAACAGTGGGCTGTCAAAGTATTCATCCATTAAATCTTGCGACGGTAGGGCGATCATACGCATCATTTCGCGCATATCGTCTTTGCCTAAGCTGCGTAGCTTCCAACCGAAGAGGCCGAGAGTGGTGAGATCTTTTAAACCACCATCGCCCACCATGGGAGGTGTTTTATGCCAAAACGGGTCGATAGCTTTGGCAAATTTTTTCATTAGGCGCTGATAATCATGGTAAGACTCGGCGTCTTTGTTAGAAGCACCGATTAAATTACCGTGACTGACACGGATATGTTGGCCGTCAATACTGAGGGCGACAGTATCTAGATCGTTATCAGCGATGCTAAAACCATGCTGCTTTAGTTTTAAGTCACTGATTAATTGCTGAGTTAGTTGCGGTAGTGTATGCGCTACTGAGGCGGTAAAGCCGGGCGAGAATTCGCGGTTAGCGGCCAATCCACCAAGTTGTTTATTGGCTTCTAACACCAACACTTGCTGGCCAGACTTAGCCAAATAAGCGGCGCAAGCCAAACCGTTATGTCCGCCACCAATAATAATTGAATCATAATTTTTATTCATCGACGTCATCCTCCGGAACGATGTTGGGGCGTTTTAAATCCATTAGAATTTCACGAGCTGAGTTGGCGCCACAGGCAGCTGAAACACCGCCGCCGGGGTGAGTGCCCGAACCACACATATACATGCCTTTAACCGGGCCACGATATTGTGAATAGCCTGGGAAGGGGCGGTTAAACATCAATTGGTCGAGGGTCAGTTCGCCTTGGAAAATATTACCTTCGGTTAAGCCAATTTCATTTTCAATTTCAAACGGTGTGCGAACTTCCATATGGGCAATTAAGTCACGGAAGTTCGGTGAGTAGTTAGATATTTGATCAATCACCGTTTCGCCAAAAGCGTCGCGTTTTTCTGGTGTCCAACCGCCTTCTACATCGGCGGGACAATATTGGATAAAGGCAGAGACAAAGTAATGGCCGGGGTCAGCCAACGTTGGGTCCCATACCGAAGATTGCGTCATTTCGACAAAGGGGTCATTTGACCAGCGGCCATGTTTCCAATCGTCGTAAGCGCGCTCCATGCGTTCCATCGAATCGAGGAACTGGAATGAGCCGTTACGTAGCATGTGGCCTTCAGGTAAGGAAGGAAAGTCCGGTTTGCCGGTCAAGGCGATATTGACCTTGCCTGAAGAACCACGGATTTTAAAATTCTCCGCCTTTTTATGCAGATCTGCAGGCAGATCTTCTTTGTGCATGATTTTTGTAAACGTGCGTTTTGGGTCGAGATTGGAAACCACGATGTCGGCATAAATCTCGTCTCCGTTCTCTAGCACGACACCTTTACTACTGCCATTCGTAACTAAAATCTTATCAACCGGAGCGCCGGTAAGTATCTCTCCGCCGTGTTCTTTTAAGGCGCCGGCAATCGCATCGGAAATAGCGCCCATGCCCCCGCGTGCTAAGCCCCAAGCGCCAACAGCGCCATCGACATCACCCATCACATGATGCAATAACACATAAGCTGTGCCTGGAGAATAAACACCCAGCGCAGTACCAATGATACTGCTGGTTGAATAGAGTGTTTTAACGATATCATTTTCAAAATATTCATCGAGAAAGTCACCCGCACTCATGGTCATAAAGCGGATAAACTCGTAGACCTGCTCTTCACCCATACCGGCAAATTTCTTTGCCATAAAAACCATTTCACCTAAATCTCGCGGCTTAAATGATGTTGGATCGGCAGGTGTACGTAACAAGAAGTGACGAATCAGTTTGGCGTAGCGCATCAATTCCGACTCATAGCGATGCAAGGCATCAGCGTCGCGTCGTGAATGGCGCAGTATTTCTCGGTATTGCATGGCGTGGTCGCCATACTCGGCAATGTAGTTACCATCTAATGAGAAGTTTGTGGTGCCCGCATAAGGCACAATCATCAAGCCGTGTTTGGTGAGGTTTAAATCACGATGGACAGATTGGCGTAGCAGACTACAGACATAAGAGCAGTTGGAGTAAAGCCAGCCGTTGTGGATCTCGCGGCTTACCGCGGCTCCACCGATATAGTCATTTTTTTCAACGACCAGTACGTCGAGACCGGATTTAGCCAAGTAGGCAGCATTGGTAAGGCCGTTATGACCGGCACCAATGATAATGGCATCATACTTTTTCGTTTTCATAGAGTGATTCGCTTTGTGGCAAATGGAACGCAAATGCTAAGTCAATAATAACTATTGCCACTGGAATGGATAGGGGCGATAGGGGACAATAGGGGGATAAATATGGACAAAAGGAAGGCCGAAAATGCCCCCCGAAGTATTAATAGAGCAAAAACCCGAACACACCAATGTTGGTCGCCAGTTACTGCATAGTTTTGAAATTCAGCTAATGGTAAAAGACTTGGTGCAAAGTCAGGGGCTGAGTCTAGCCAGTATATTAAAAGGCACTGGCGTCGCTGCTCGTGAGCTTGAGAACCCCTCCCATCGCCTTACGTTGGATCAGGAATTGGCTCTCTATACCCGTATTGCGCATTTTAATACCGATGCTAGTTTACCGCTGAGGGTTGGTGTTAGATTGGGGTTGCCCAACTATGGCATTCTCGGTACTGCGATGAGTAGCTCGGCCACGGTGAAGGACGCGTTACAGTTGTTGGTTGAGTTTGCACCACTTGTGAGTTGGGCATCGCACAGCCGCTTGGAAAATGAACGCTATCAGCAACAGCAATGTTTAGCTCTGATTTTGTATCCAACACCAACTGATATATTGACCACTGAGCTGGAGGTTGATAGTACTCTTGCATCATTGCAGTCAGTATTTACTCAGTTGCTGGGTGAGGAAGTGCAGTTTGCAGCGGTTGATATTGAGCACTCTTGTCGGCAGGGTATGGGTGCTAATTATGAGGCGTTGTTCAGTTGCCCAGTAAATTTCAATGCTGGTCGTAATGCACTACTCCTGTCGAAGCAATTACTGCAAAGGCGCTTACCTCACGCCCAACCAGAGTACGTTGAATTGTTGCGAGATCTTTGTCGTGAAAGCCAACTAACGCTCACTGGTGACAGAGGCTTGGTGGCGGTGATTAAGAATATTATTACTGACTGGCAACCAGGGGTGCCAACGTTGGATCAGGTGTCTAAGAGATTCAATCAGTCGTCACGCACATTGCGCCGTCACCTTCATAACTTAGGAGTTAGCTATCAATCGTTGCTTGACGAAATGCGATATAGTGAAGCCAGGCGGTATTTGCAGTCAACGCATTTAACGGTAGAGACGATCGCACAATCTCTTGGTTATGCGGATGCTCGCAGCTTCAGGGCCGCTTTTAAGCGTTGGTCTGGTATATCGCCTGTGCAGTATCGTGCAACAGCAGGGGATTAAAGAGTTTGCAGAAAATGCTCAAAAGCTATGTGCCGCGTTAATTGCTGGGTAATTGTTCCTGACATACGTTGCTAGTGCTCATAATTTTAACGAGTATTTATAGAATTCATTGTCCTGCTGGTAACCCAGTTTTTCATACAGTGCTTGCCCGGCAAAATTATCGGTAGCGGTTTCTAGGTCGATACGAAGTGCGCCTGTTGTTACGGCCATTTGTTTGGCGGTTTCCATCAAGGCTTGGGCCACGCCATTTTTACGTTCGGTGTTGTTGACATAGAGGTCATATAAAATCCATATGGCACCGCCGTCAACTGAACAAAAACTTGGATAGAGTTGACAAAAACCGACTGCACTATTGTTGTCATCAAGGGCCATATAAATAACCGACTGTTTGTTTTGCAGGCGTTCGGATAAATAGTGTAAAGCGTTCTTGGGGTTGCTTGGTATTTGATAAAACTGGCGGTAACAATCGAATATCTCGGCCAGCTGCGGTAAATGCAGTTCGGTTGCCTGCAGGATTGTGAATTTTTTTTTCAGTGATGGTTCTAAGGATTGTTGAGGCATGGCAAAGCACCAAGGGAAGACGCTGGCGAGAAAGGCATAGCAGGTATTTTTGGCATCGGCACGATCATAGTCATCACCGACATAAAGAATCGATTGCCATACTTCATCAATTAATCCAGACAGCGCACAGGCCAAAGCCTTCGCGCTCATGCCCCGCTGTTTGTTGGCGGCGTTAATGATTTGCTGACACAAGTTGATGGTGATATTCAGGTTATTGCTGTCACATTCACCGCAGATACGCTGGTAATCTTGTCGCGCTCGACCCTCCGACAAAAAGGTAAACCATACGGCCATTTTCCGTGACTCGGTGATTCCTGGATCCAGTGATGCATCCACCACTGCCTTTAATTGGTCGGGGGCTGCACTTCCCGCTTGTTGCAGGGCGGTTTTTTGGCGGCTATCAAATTCTTCGGATAGGTACTTTAATGTCGCTAATAATAAGGCTTCTTTGCTATCAAAATGAAAGTTTACCGTGGCGGCAGTAAGGCCTGCAATACGGGTGATTTTAGCTAAGGTGAGTTTTGATAAGCCGTGCTCATAAATGGCTGACATGGTGGCATCAATCAACAATTGCCGTCTTTCCTGTTGGATGGGCTGTTTGATTACAGGTTTGCTGGCTGCCATATCAGTTTATCGATTGCTGAGTGAATACCTAGATTACATCAGCCACACGCTCTCTTCAATGGTCATTTAGCTGGCTAAATAGCCATTGAAGTTGATGTTTTATCAGGTATAGTACGATTTTTATCATTTGATATGCAGGAGCAGCTAACGCTGTTTGAGAGATTATGGCTGAATCCCATTGTGATTCTTACTACGCCGCAAGCACAGACACGGCGACGTTTTATCCGCCTTTGGCCGGTGACCAAAGCTGTGATGTGTGTGTTATTGGTGCCGGATTTACGGGGTTGTCGACAGCATTAACCTTGGCCGAGCGTGGATACTCAGTCATTCTATTAGAGCAACACCAAGTTGGCTGGGGAGCCTCTGGCCGCAATGGTGGCCAAATTATTGGTGGCTTTACTGGCGACAACCTAGTACTTGAGCAAATGGGAGCCGGTCATGAAGATGAGCTGTTCCAGTTGGGTTACCGTGGCCATCAAGTTATTGAACAGTGGGTTGAACGTTACAATATTGATTGCGATTTGAAGTACGGTTATATGGATGCCGCCTTTAAACCGCGCCATATGACAATGTTTCGGGGCTGGCATGAGGAACTCGATAAACGTGGTCTTGGCGATAAAATCCGTATGGTTGAAAAGGATGAGATATCGTCTGTATTGGGTACCGATTCATACATTGGTGGTTTGATTAATAACCGCAATGGTCACTTACATCCGCTGAAATTATGTCAAGGCGAAGCCAGAGCTGCGGCCAGCTTAGGTGTAAAAATCTATGAGCAGACGGAAGTACTGGATATTGAGCACGGCGATAAACCACGGGTAAAAACGGCGCAGGGTAATGTTCGTACCAATAAGGTGGTATTAGCAAGTAATGCTTATAATCAATTGGAAAAGAAAAAATTGGCGGGGCTGCTGTTTCCAGCCGGCACCTTCATTATTGCCACTGAGCCCCTAAGTGAAGAAGAAGCCGCGCAGATTAATCCTTTAGATATGGCGGTCTGTGACGCCAATGAGGTGTTGGATTATTACCGCTTATCGGCTGACCGCAGACTATTGTTTGGCGGTCGCTGTAATTATTCAGGGCGAGTTCCGTCGAGCATTAAACGCACTATGCAGCCACGTATGTTAAACATATTTCCACAACTGGAAAGTAAGCGTATAGACTATGAGTGGGGTGGTACTATTGGCATTGTGGTCAATAGAGTGCCGCTGATGGGAAGGGTCTCCGATAACGTGTTTTATGCGATGGGCTATTCCGGTCACGGGGTCAACATGACTCATCTTGCCGGTGAAATTATGGCTGATGCGGTAGCTGGCACGTTTGAAAAACTCGATGTTTTTGAAAAAGTCGGCCATAAAAAAATTCCATTCGGTCAATCCTTTGGTAGTCAGATGGTTGCCTTAGGTATGCTTTATTACCGACTTAAAGACTTATTATAACTAGTATTCTGAGAGACGATTATGATTTCGACTGGCTTGCAAACTTACCGTTTAGTAATTTCTTCTCCCGATAAAGTGGGTCTCGTCGCCCGTGTGACTCAGTTTATTGCAGAGCAGGGCGGTTCGCTAATTGAAGCCGATAACCACACCGATTTAGATAATGGTTGGTTTTTTATTCGCTGTGTCATTAATGCCAGTACCTTGCGTATTGGTCTCGAACAATTCCGCGAGGCATTTGCGCCGATTGCCGATGAGTATTCGATGAAGTGGTATATCCGCGACTCCGAACAAAAACAAAAAATTGTTATATTGGCCAGTCATGCCTCTCATTGTTTAGCCGATTTATTGCACCGCTGGCACAGTGGTGAATTAGATTGTGATATTCCCTGTGTAGTTTCAAACCATGATAATTTGCGCAGTATGGTTGAGTGGCATGGCATTCCCTTTCACCATGTGCCGGTTGATAAAAGTGACAAGGCGCTGGCCTTCGCTAAAATGGAAGAGATCATTGAGCGACATGATGCAGAAACGGTTGTTCTGGCGCGCTATATGCAGATTATCCCTCCGGCACTATGTGAGAAGTTTGCCGGTCGTTTGATAAATATTCACCACAGCTTTTTACCTTCATTTATTGGTGCCAACCCCTATAAGAAGGCCTTTGAACGCGGCGTTAAATTGATTGGCGCCACCAGTCACTATGTCACCCAAGATTTAGATGAAGGGCCGATTATTGATCAGGATGTAGTACGTGTGAATCACAGTGATAGCAAAGAAGAGTTAGTCCGCAAGGGTAAAGATGTTGAGCGCAGTGTTTTATCGCGGGCCTTGCGTTATCACATTGAAGACCGAGTTATCGTGTTGGGTAATAAAACCGTGGTGTTTGATTGATTCGCAACGGGTTCGTCGTGCTATGCTTACAGGTTTTAGTTGTATTTTATTTGAGCTGAACTGACATGTTTATAAAGCTGTACAAAAACCGTGCCGCCCGTACTATATTTCTGGCTATTTTTGCCAGCCTTAGCTTTGTTGCATCAGCGATCTTGGTGTTTGATGTAGAAGCTGCTGTGATGGGGCGGTTTTTGCTTGCATGTGTACTGTTATTAGCCGTAGTAATGGTAGCGGCGCTCACCGTAGTTGCTTTAAAAGTGTTAATTAGCCACCTACTGAAAAACCGCCGGCGCTAATCTTCTAGATTAATATCAACTGATAATTGGTTGCAGATATCGTCCAGTTTGTCTTGTAAATCATTGCGATTAAAATTGGTCGGAGCTTGAATACTTACTTGCGCTTCAAATAGCGGATCGGCGCTCATGGCTGCACTGGTGACGTTGGTGTTCATTTCACAGACGTTCAATTCTAAAGCCTTCAGCGCGCTGGATAACTCCTTGACGATACCCGGGCGATCATTGCCGACTAAACTTAGCTGCAGCACTTTTAGTTGGCTGTTAGCGCTATTGCCCTTGTCATTCTGAATACTGATATCGAGTTCGTTACCTGATAAATTATTGAGGGCGTTGTTTAAACGCTCGGTATCGTCGTTGCTGCATTGAACGCGTGCAATACCGGCAAAGTGGCCTGCTAGTTGACTCATGCGGCTT
>JBNMPW010000110.1:0-10251 GCA_051277205.1 Oceanicoccus sp.
GCCACCCTGTTAGTTGAGTGTTGCACTATATTAGGAGAGGATGGCAGCATTTAGAGCCGATGAAGAATAGGGCGGTATGCTGGTAGGTCATGTTGAATATTACGGTGGATTCACTCGATAAGTGCTCCGTAAAACCACTTCGTAACAGATTGATTTATAGAGGGTAAAAACACCTATTTCCGTAAAATATACGACTCTAAACTATCGATTTGTCATAAACCTTCAGAATACTAAAATTACCCAGACCCGTTGCATCCAGTTTATCGGCTTTTGTTCCTGTCGTATCGGTGACTCCACGACGCTTCATATCATGAAGTCCAAAGTTTTCATTCTTCGAGATCACGCCTTCTTTGATGGCTAGTTGTGTGAAGCGTCTCCAAACCGTTTGCCAGCCAGATTGTGAAAGTGGATCACCACTTTCATTCACGATAAGTAGTCGCTTTTCTGGTAATGGTGGATGAGATCCTCGCTTTTTATCCCAGATGGCATTACGAGCCTGTTGAGCTGAATGAATAGCCCTTTTCAGGCGGTCGTTGAACGTTACAATATTATTGCTGCTACCTTTGGTTCGTTCACAGAACAGGCCGATATCGAGGACATGGGCATCAGTCGCTGTATAATTTCATCATCATAGCTATAGACTTACGTTAGATTTCAATAGCTAAAAGAAGTTACAGCTAGCCAACTAAGTGAAACTGGCTGACCATTCCCAGATTACGGGTAGGAATAAGTTTTTGGTAAGCCTCAGATTCGTACCACGCTAAAGCGCTGTCTCTGTCGGGAAACTCAATAACGACTTTGATCTTAAAATCTGCCCCGCCATGTAATGATTCGATGGGGCCTTTGGCGATAAACTCACCTCTAAAGGGTGTCAGTGTTGCTGCTGCCATTGAGCTATAGTCGCTCAATTTTTCTTTATCGGTAGGGTTTAGGTCAACGATTACTAATGCGCTCATGGTTTTAATGTCCTTTGATGGGTTTACTGTTTTTTAGTTAATGTTGTGTAGTTAAAATGTCTACTGACTGTCTGCTACTGCAGTCATTGCCAAAACCATGCCAATAAAAATATATATAAATTTCAGTACATAGCTATTTCGCTACTCTCAGGATTTTGCTGATCACAGAAAGTTGCGAGTCCATTCGCAACAAACTGAGAAGTTGGGTTTATCCATTTAGAAAAAATCTGGTCTAAACAAATTTCTGAAAAGGCACGTCAACGGGTGTATTGGCCAAGTGATTGCTGTAGTTACTAATCGTTTTTTGGGCAATCCCCAGAATGATTTCCAGTAATTGTTGATTGCCATAACCTGCCGCATTGAAGGCTTCTAATTCGCTCGCATTTAAATGTCCGCGATTACGTAGCAAGGCTAGGGTGGTGTCTTTCAGCGCTTGTAGTTTTGCCGAAGGTAACTCGGTGTTGTTGGATAAGGCATCGATAATAGCGCTATCAACGTTCATCATATGAGCAATACCGGTATGGGCAGGCACACAATAATGACATTCATTTTCAACATTGATGGCCTGCCACACCACGGTAAGCTCTTCATTGTTGAAGCTGCTGTTTTGAAACAGTGCGTGTAAGTCTTTGTACGCTTTCAATACATTGGGTGCTTCGGCCAACACAGCATGTAGATTGGGGATGAATCCAAAGGCTTTCTTGGACTGCTCAAGTTCGGCGCTGGCCACGGCTACGGCAGTGTCGGTCGTGTGAAGAGTGAAAGTCATGGTTGTATTCCTTGTGTTGATGATTGAATGTATTAGTGTGCTTGCTTGTGTGAAGCTACTTTACGTCGTAGTATTTGTATTTTGAATGCTCATTGGTCCCGATTTATTGTTCAGGAGTACTATTTTGTCCTCGTTTACCGACTTTGTTGAGCTTATCCGGCTGGAAGTCTCCATCTATCACAATGCTCGGGTGTGCGGTCAGTGGCAGCTAAACTCACACTCTGAGGGTGTTACCTGTTTTCACATGGTCACTCAGGGTGATTGTCTGCTGACGGTGCCGGGCCAAGGTGAAGGGAAAGGTGAGTGGGCCTTAATGGAGGGCGATCTGGTTATCTTCCCCAGTGAGGTAGAGCACACGATGGTACCCATCACTAAGCTAGAAGGCCCGCAAGAGCACCTGCTGATCGCCGATTCTCAAGATCGCTCGGGCACTAGTATGTTGTGCGGGGAAGTGAAGTTTGCGCATCAGGGCAGTGAGGCGTTGCTCAATGCTTTACCGACGGTGTTTATCATTGAGCGCAATGAATCGAGTCTCTGGCTCAACCATCTCTATCAATTAATCGTGGCGGAGAGTTTGTCGATTCGTGAGAGTTCTAGTCCCATACTTAATCGTCTGTGCGAACTATTAATGGCCTATGCTTTGCGACACTTTGTGGAAAATGAAGATTGCGGCTCAGGTATGTTGGCATTGTTTGCTCATAAAAACATTAGCAAAGCGTTAGACGCTATTCATAAAAACCCGGCTCAAGCTTGGGGTTTAGTCTCGCTGGCCGAGTGTGCAGGTATGTCGCGAACACAGTTTGCCAATAGCTTTAAAAGCTTAAGCACTTGGACGCCAATGCAGTATCTCAGTTGGTGGCGCATGCAGTTGGCTTGGGATTATTTGCGGGCGGGTAAATCGGTAGCGCTGGTGGCAGAGACCGTTGGTTATCAATCAGAAGCGGCTTTTTCTCGGGTCTTTCGTAAACACTTTGATCAAAGTGCGGGAGCAGTTCGCCGTTCTTCTTAATTATAAACTTGTGCTTATTTCTAACACAAAAAATAAAATGAGTTTTTGAAGAAGGATAATTATAATTATTCAGAAAATTCATCGACCATAAAATCAATAAAACAGCGCACTTTTTTCGGCAGATAACGTCGATGTGGATACATAGCAAACAAGCCAAATTCTAAAGCACTGAAGCCAGGTAAGACTTCTTCTAATAAACCCTGCTCCAAGGCGGGTTCTACAATAAATCGCGGCACCATACCAATACCACCGCCGGCTACGGCAATCTCTTTGACCGCACTGGGGCTACTGGCGGCAATGCGCGTATTGACGTTAATAGATTCGGTCTTGCCACTAAGGGAGATGATCGGCCATTGTTTACCAATGCGAAAATTACTATCGATAATGCAATTGTGCCGGGTAATATCTTGGCCAGTCTTTGGTCGGCCATGTTGCTGTAAATAGCTGGGTGCTGCACACAAGATCAGCGGCAGGGTTGTCAGGTGGCGGGCAATCAAACTTGAATCATCGACGCCGCCGACACGAATCCTGACATCAATGCCTTCTTCGACCATGTCGATCATGCTGTTGCTTAAAATAATCTCGAGGCGAATGTCTGGGTATTGCTCCATGAATCGCGGAATCAATGGTGCCAGTTTCATCTCGCCAAAAGCCACAGGCACGCTAATACGTAACAGCCCCTGAGGTGATGATTGATCACCCCCCACACTGTCCACTAATTGAGTGAACTCTTCCAACAGCGGTAAGGCGCGCTGGTAATAGCTCTTGCCCGCTTCGGTCAATGCCAGTTTGCGTGTTGAACGATGAAACAGGCGGGCATTCAGCCGCTTTTCCACTTCCCCTACGTACTTACTAGCCAAGGCCTTGGAAATATTCAAGCGCTCGCTAGCAGCGGTAAAAGAGCCTGTCTCCACCACGGCGACTACGGTTTTCATGCCATCTAAAGTATCCATATTGTCAATGTAGCATTGACAATAATTCAATGATAGCCCTATTTATCAACATGGCATTAATCCGGATACTTCACTCCATCGACATCAACTACCGCACTGAAATTCAGCTACAGAGATTAAACGTGCGTTAACAGGAAGGGGAATACCGTGGCAAAAATAGAAATCTACACACGACCTGGCTGTGGCTACTGCACACATGCCAGACGCTTATTGGCCAGCAGGGGTTTGGTTTTTACTGAATATGATGTTTACCAGCACCCACATCATGGCAGCACGTTACGTAGTCGCACTCATAACCGCACGTACCCGCAAGTCTTCATCAATGATTTGTCGGTAGGGGGCTTTGAAGAACTGGCCAGACTAGAACAACAGAACCGGTTACCAACAGCAACATCGCAAGCCGTTAGTTAAGGCGAGCGAAAAGCACGAAAAAAACAACAAGTTCAAGCAACAAGAAAAAATCATCAATCATCAGGGGATCAAACCCCTACTTACTAAAAACAGGAATTCATCATGTCTACTATCAAACTACACCGCTTTCCACTTTCTGGTCACTCACACCGCGTTGAGGTTTTCCTCTCGCTACTGGGTTTGGATGCAGAAATCATTACCGTTGACCTAGGTAATGGCGCGCATAAAACCGAAGATTTTTTGAACAAAAATAGTTTCGGCCAAGTACCCGTGCTTGAAGATGGCGATATTACCTTGTCAGACTCTAACGCCATCATCACCTATTTAGCGACAACTTATGATGCCTCACGCAGTTGGTTGCCGGTTGATGCGCTAGCGGCGGCCCAAGTGCAGCGCTATCTATCCATTGCAGCCGGACTATTGGCTTATGGACCTGCCCTAGCTCGATTGGCGAATGTATTTAATGCCACGATTGATACCGAAAAAGTGCTGGCTAGCTCGCACAGTTTATTAGCAGTGTTAGATGCAGAGTTGGCCGGTAGAGAGTGGCTGGTCGGCGACCAACCGACGCTGGCTGATGTGGCTAACTATAGTTATATCGCCCATGCGCCCGAGGGTGATGTTGCGTTGGATCAATATACGCATGTTAATGCTTGGTTGCGTCGTTTTGAGACCCTTCCGCGTTTTATTCCGATGCAGGCAACGGCTGCGGGTTTGATGGCGGCTTAAATAAACACGCTGCTACGGACTAATGTTATAGCAAGCTGACTGCATGGCAAGCCATTATGGCTTGCCATGTCACTTTGAGTCGGGAGAGGAAGCGCTAAGTGAGCCCTTTTTAGCGGTTATCCGCCACTTTAACGAACACAATAAATTGATTACCAGTGTTTGTGTGTCATCACTGGCGCTGGGTACAGCGGGTATTCTTAAGGATAGAAACGCCACTACCTATCATCAACACAATGGCCTGCGTAAACAACAGTTAGAACAAACCGGTGCACGGTTTGTCGATCTACCGGTCGTATGTGATGGTAACTGCATTTGATCCCGTGACCCCTTGATCCCGCCTTGATCCCGCGGTATTAAAAAGTATGTTAACAACGTTGTATTTTGTCGCGCTATTAGTAATGATATTCTTTATATTACTTAGGCGATATAAAAAAGCAGGGTGAGACAAGTTTCGATTTCATAAATTGAGGAGATGATGTAATGCTGAGTCACGTAATGATGGGTTCAAACGATATTGAGAAAACAAAGAGTTTCTACAATGCCACTCTTGGGGTTCTAGGTGCTGGAGCGCCCATGGCGCACGTGAACGATACCGGCCAGACTCGCCTTTTCTATATACATGAGGGCTCTACCTTTAGCATAAGCGAGCCGATTAATGGTGAGCCTGTCAGCGTCGCTAATGGCTCCACGATTGGCTTTGCTTGCAAGTCTCCAGAGCAAGTGAAGGAGTTTCATGATGTTGCTGTGGCCAATGGAGGCACTAGCGTGGAAGAACCTCCCGGTCCACGTGAAGGCACGATGCATCTATGCTACTTTTTGGACCCAGACGGCCATAAGATCTGTGGTATTTACCGATCAAGCTGAGTTTGAAGAATCGATATTTCAGATGATGGATCAAGGGGTCAGACTCCTTGATCGTCGGTTGCCACCCCACCCGGATGAGTTTATCGGTCTATTGGCCGCTTTCTCTATTTTTACCTTTAATTTATACTCGCCCAGCACCCAGCTTTTATGAGTGCATTATCGAGTGGTAGTTCTTGCTTGGTTGTCTATCGGGTTATCAAACAGTGTTCGATAATTGAGTTGGCGGTCGGTACTAGGGTGGGCTGTAAATATTATATTGGTAGCTTTGGTTTCATGGAGTCTGACCCCTTGATCCCTTTACAGTATTATACCAAGTTAATACTGTCCGGCCCCTTAGCTGCCATGCTAAACAGACTTAACTTAATGCCATTCGGGTCAATTCCCACACGTTATTTCAGTTCGCTTGTACTGTTGACTTGCCCATAGCACCATAGTGCTGACATAACCAGGCGCGTATGCTTTCGCGCCCATAAAATCAATCCTTAATAACTGATAAATATTGTGGAAGGTTGTTTTCATCCCCGCCGGCTTCATTTTATTGGATGGCATTATTCCGTGGTCAGCGTTACGAAATGTCTTAAGCGTTAATAAAGAGGATTGAATCTCTTGCTGATATATTTTCTTACTCTGGTGAATGTCTACATTTGCATCGAACTCACCGAATATACCCAAAACGGGTATATTTATTTTTGAAAGATACGGCGTTACATCGGCGGAGACATTTTTACGCACAAATCGCCAGCGTTGTTCCGACATCACTTGATTACAGCAGGGTGGAGCATAGAGCGTTTTAATTTTATATTGCTCATAATCTTTCAAATGGATGAGAGAATTAGACGAATGTCTTTCCAGCGCTAACGCTTTGCTAATATCTAATTCGGAGAAACCTTCGTGCCTCATTCTATGCTCAGTTAGGTACCTGCTTTGATCCATCCAGTTAATCGCGCCCGATACTAATATCGTCCAGTCGAAAATATCTGACTGAGTTACCGCCATAGGCACAACCCATCCGGCTTGGCTGATACCCCATATACCGAGTGAATCAACATCGACGTTTTCCAAAGTCGTTAAGGCCTGACCGGCCGCTATTAATTCATCCGCCCGATCAGACATATTTTGTGATTGCCAATCACCGGTAGATTGACCAACACCGGCTTTATCCCAACTGTAAATACCAAAACCGGCCGCTAAAAAAGCATCCCACAATGGCCGATAAACGCCATAATTATCACGTTCAGTGGGTCCATCACCGTGAACGAATAAAACAATTCGGTGTGGACCTTTAATTTCAGGAAGCATTAATGTCCCCACTAATGTATTTCCGGCATGGGTAAACGATATTTCATTTTCCTGTGCAGATAAAACCTGCATTGATGTAAAAAAAATAAATAACGACAGGAAAAAACGAACCCTATGCAGCCGAAATTCTCTTTTTACAAAGCCATTGATATGGCTATTAATATTCATATGGACAATCTCTTTAGTGTTTTTTTTGTACGCCTACTATCCGTGACAAAATTAGCGCTTCGCTTTAGATTGTTGATGTTTATCATATGGGGCTCAAGGCTAAATTTTTTAGTTCGCGTTCAATATTATCTCTACGAATAATGTTTATTGGTCCGGATCGCAGGGTTTTGGACATGATAAAGCGCAAGAAAAACCAACACTGTTTTAGCAAGCCAGCGTTATTCAACGTTGCGAATAACAATGTCATTCGATGCTCTAAACGCACGATTCACCTTGGTTTTCTTTCACACTGCCTGATGACAAACGTACAGATATTTCATGCAAACGTATCAACTGCTGGATAAATAGAGGGCAATTTATTAAGCTTTCAATATATGCCAACACGTACATTAATAGGGAGAAAACCAAGCCATATTCAATCACTCCAGCACTGATAACAGTGATGGGGGTGAAGATCAATAAAGCAATAACGCCTAACCAGATAAAAAAGTAATTAACTGTCTCCAAATCCGATAATTTTATATTCCAATGCATTAGAGTAGTAAAATGTCTCTCAGTAATACGAGCGTCTTTTTTTTCAAGCACACTGACCTGTTTTTCAAGCTGATCATTATATCTAGCATTCAAACTATAATTAAATTTTCCGGTCAGGCTGTAGATAATAACAACCAGCAGTAGCAAAATTAGACAAGCTAGAAATACAGTGAAATCCAGCGCAGCGATAAGCACTAGAGAGCCCACTAGTGCAATGGTCGAATTTACCACTAGAGGCATCGAGTTTTCCAGGAATTCTACAATCTCAGTCAGCAATCCAGTTCGAGCAGAGATAGTCGAAACTACCGAGCCTCTTTCCTGCTCGGCTAACACCAATTCAGGGGTTATCTGACAGTAAATGCTGGCGTAGATACGAGTATCATAGAATCGCTGAGCGGTTCCTATGATTAGCGTCGCAACGCCTAATATGCCAAGCTGAACAACGCCTCGGTTACTCCCCTGCAACAAGCCATCGATAGCCAGACCAATCACCAGTGGGATAAATATTTCCAGAACTGCACCCAAAAGGATGAGTAAAAAAGTAAAAGCAATGCGCCACTTAAAACGCAGAATAATATTTTTTATAGAAATATTTTTCATAAATTTCCCGTTAACTGTTTAGTGATTTTCGTTCTGGATAACAGATTTTTTATGTCATTGATAATGGCTATGAGTACAGGCACCAATAATAGCATTAGCGCTGTGGAGAACAGCTCCCCGTAAGCGAGCGAGGCAGCCGCAGGAATGAGGTATTGAGCCTGCTCTGAAGTTTCTGAGAGCAGCGGCATAAGTCCAATCACTGTCGTTGCAGTGGTTAGAAAAATGGCCTGAAAGCGACTTATAGCAGCCTCTTGAATGGCTTGATTATGTTCCACGCCTGCTTCTCTCGCTTCATTATACCGAGTGAGCAGCACTAGACTATCATTGACAACCACCCCTGCAAGGGCGAGCATACCGAACAAAGAAAAAAGCGATAAAGACAAATTAAGATATAAGTGGCCGAGAATCGCGCCGACAAAACCAAAAGGAATAATGGCCAAAATAACAAGCGGTTGTATATAGGATTTAAGGGGTACGGCCATCAACACATAAATCAATACTGCCGCTAATAATAGCGCTTTTTTCAACCCGCCTTGTATCTCTCCTATTTCTTCGAGTTCACCGCCTCTACTCACTTTTAGATCGGCATAGCGAGTTTCCAATTCAGAGGCAATGTCTGAAAAGACAGCTTGGGAGACCTCTTCTGGAGAAACGCTGCTGCGGTCGATCGAGGCAGATACGACATTCACCCACTTACCGTTTTCTCGATAAAGTGTTTTGGGAATTAGCTGCCCCTCAATTTTGGCAATCGTGGACAGTGATACCCACTGTCCATCGGCATTTCTGATATAGGATTTCAATAGATCATCTATTGTATTTCGTTCATCGGCGCGGCGCTGAACTAACACGCGCAATTCAGTATCGCCTCGTTGAACTTTTTGTACCTCGGCACCTCCATAGGCGTAACCAATTTGTTCCGCTAAAGTCTGTGTATCAAAACCCAGTGTTTCCGCCTCTGGTTTTATGACTACGGTAAGCTCGGCTTGACCAGGCGAGAGTGAATCACGAATGCTATGGACACCTTTAAAGCCATACAGGTATTGTTGAAGATCTTGGCTGGCCAACTTCAGCACAGCTCTGTCTGTGGAGGCCAGTTTTATCTGAAACCCTCCTCCGATCTCTTCTGTCCCAGAAAACTGCAATTGCGTAACCCCTTCCATCTGTCCTACTTTATCCCGCCATAAGCTGATGATATCAAGAATCTCTATACCTGGCCGTTCCGAAACCGGTGTTAATTCTGCATATATTTCGGCAAATTCAGCGCTGTTAATTGCCTCGAAAATCACGCGTATTGGCGGCTGATCCAATGCATATTCAGATTGCAAGGATTGATTGATGGCCGCGCCTACCTGACGAATTTTCTCGACATTAGATCGCGTCAGTTTGAACGGTGAGCGTGGATCCATCTCTAGCGAAACACTGACAATCTGGCCGGGAACATCTGGAAAAAAGACCGTCTTAATCTTACCCTGCATCGTCAGTCCTAGAGTAAGCGTTGCAATACTTATAAAAACAACAAGGGCCGCGTAGCGATGATGAACTGTAAATGCCAAGATCGGCACATAGATTTTATCGCGGGTAAAATTCAACCCAAAGCGAGCAAGACCCTGGACCCAGTTCCATGCCTTTGCAATTTTCCAGGATGGCGGCTTATTGATGTCGATTTGAGCGAGATGTGCGGGCAGGATAAATTTACTTTCCAGTAAAGAAAACAGTAAGGCCGCAATCACTACTCCCGAAAACCCGGCCAATACTTTTGCCAACGGGTTATCCAGTAGGAGCATCGGGAAAAAAGCTGCCATCGTAGTTAATACGCCAAACACCGTCGCCACTGACACTTTAGCCACACCGGCTTCAGTCCCTGTTATAGGATCGCTATCTATTTGACGCTGCTCAAAGACACTTTCGCCTACAACGACCGCATCATCAACCAAAATCCCCAGAGCGATAATAAAACCA
>JBNMPW010000111.1:0-10227 GCA_051277205.1 Oceanicoccus sp.
ACCTTGCTTAATTTATCCCACTGTTGAAAAAGTTGCCAGTTATCACCGGCTTCCGGCTGCCAAGCTGCGCGGTGAAAACGCCAGCACGGAATATCACACGCTTTGGCGACATCCACCGCCGTGGCACTCATAATTTGCGCATAAGGGTGGGTGACATCCAAAATAGCGGTTATCGACTGCTGCTTTATATAGCTTATCAAACCACCAAATTGGCTAAAGCCACCGCTCACGACTTGGCAATCAACATCGGGCATACGCACCAAACCAGCGACACTGTAAATAACCGACACACCTTGTTGATGTAAACTAGTTGCAAGTTTTCGGCCGTCGGCGGTGCCACCCAGAATTAGTAAATTCATTGAGCGGTAACCCCACCCGCATAGCCGACAAAATCACCTTGGCGATTAATCGCAAACACTTCAACGGCGACCTGTTTAGGCACAATAGTTTCGGCGAAGGCCAAGGCTTTTACACACATGGCATCAGCCAAGGGAATATTTTGCTGCTGACAAAATTTTAGCGCTTCAATGGTCGTGTTAGCTTGCTTGATGCTTGCCTGCAGTGTTGCATCGGCACCCACTGAGGCCGCCACCTCAGCGATGTGATTAAAATCGACAGCCGACACTCTACTATTTAAATCCATATGGCCATTGGCCAGCTTGGTAACTTTTCCAAAGCCGCCACAAATACTGAGTTTATCGATAGGCTTTTTTTTCAAATGTTTTAACACCGCACCAGAAAAATCGCCCATTTCTATCAGCGCCATTTCTTCTAATTGGTATTTAGCTTTAATAGCTTGCTCGCTGCTATTACCTGTGCTGGCGGCAATATGCTTTAGACCATTGGCTTTAGCGACATCGATACCTTGATGTATCGAGGCTATCCATGCGGCACAAGAAAACGGCCGAACAATACCGGTGGTGCCTAAAATGGATAAGCCACCCAAAATACCCAGGCGACCATTCATGGTTTTTTGCGCAATTTCTTCGCCGTTTTCAACACCAATAGAGACTTGAAAGCCGCCACTGTAATTCGATAATTTTTTTTGTATGGCTAAATTATCAATAATCATTTGGCGAGGCACTGGGTTGATTGCCGGCTCGCCAACGGCCAAAGACAAACCATCTCGCGTCACGGTACCGACCCCGCTTGCGGCTTTAAACGTTACACCGATCTCTTGTTGTAAAGTGACATCGACAAAGATGGTTGCCCCGTGAGTAACATCGGGGTCGTCGCCAGCGTCTTTGATGGTTTTGCTACGTACAGTTTTATCATTAAGTTGTTCACTAACCACATCTAACTCGACGACTTTGTCTTTAGGTAAGACCACACTAAGGGTAGTGGATGCGCCCTTCCCTGATGCTAGAGAACTAGATGATTGTGCGCCTAACAACAGATGACGTGCAGAAGCCAAAGCGCAGGCGGTGGCACAAGTACCCGTGGTTAACCCCGTACGGAGAGGCTGCTGCTGTTCTGAACTCTCCTCCCACATACCTACTGCGCCTTCAATAAGCTTGCGCTTTGCTGAGCTAAAAAAACATCGGCTATGGCTTGCGGATTGGATGGAAAGAACAAATGTAAATACGTAGCAGTTAGCAGACGCTCGCGGTAGATCGCTTCACCGGGTGCAGGGTGGCGCTGACGGATACCGTGAGCGATAGGCTCCGGTGTATTGGCACTGCGTGAACGATGATGGGCATGGGCGCGGAATTGACCTTCTGGCAACGGTGCTGTTTGCATACCCTGACAACCACGTTTGCCTCGCATAGCGCCATCACCTTGTAGCAAGGCCGCCATAGGATAGGTTTTATCGTCTAAATCAGTGAGCGTTTGCAGGCAATATAAAAAGCCTCCACATTCCGCTAGCACCGGCTTATCCGCCTGATAGAAAGCTTGAATTTGTAGAAGCATCGCCTTGTTATCAGACAAAGCCTTAGTATGTAACTCGGGGTAACCACCGGGTAACCAGAGTGCGTCGGCTTCGGGTAATTGTTGATCATGGATAGGCGAAAAGAAAATCGTGTTGGCACCCATAGCTTTCAATAGTGCTAAATTAGCCTCATAGATAAAAGTAAACGCTTCATCTTTGGCGATGGCAATGGTTTTGTTATTTAACAAAATTGGCGGCGCGGGAATTTCAACGGGGTCAAAATTTACCGGCTGAATTTTTTCTATAATATTGCCCACACCGGCCTGCTCTAGCCAATCCGCTCCCGCTTCAAAGCGCCGCTCTAAATCATCTCGTACTTCATGGGCTTGTACTAAACCTAAGTGCCGCTCGGGTAAGGCAATGGTTTCTGAGCGCGCTACATGCATCAATAAGGGCAAGCTATCGGGCAAGGCATCTTCGATTAACTGGCGGTGACGATCTGACCCGCAATTATTGGCAATTAAACCGGCTACCTGAATATCATCGCGAAAAGAGGCTAAACCAACAGCGACCGCAGCCGCCGTTTGTGCCATGCCTTTAACGTCCATCACTATCGCTAGCGGAATGTTAAAGCGTGCGGCTAAATCTGCACTGGAAGGTTCGCCGTCAAACAGCCCCATAGCACCTTCCACCAAAATCAAATCCGCTTGTTGCGCGGCTAAATAAAATTGGTTCTGGCACCAGTCATCGCCCGCCATCCATAAATCGATTTGAACGACGGGGTTTCCAGAGGCTTGGGATAAAATTTGTGGGTCTAAATAGTCTGGGCCGGTTTTAAAAATACGAACGTCTTTGCCTTGGCGTGTTAGCAAGCGAGCCAAGGCGGAGGTAATCGTTGTTTTTCCCTGTCCCGATGCAGGAGCTGACAAGAATAAGGCTGGGCAGGATACGCGGCTCATTGTCTTAAGCTCTTTAAACAGTTCAAAACTCTATTCCGGCTTGAGCTTTAACACCTTGCCTGAAGGCATGACGTTCATCTTGAACCACTGAAATGGTATCGGCAATGTCTTGTAACGGTAAGGCCATTGTTCTACCTGTGATCATCACATTTTGCATCAACGGGCGTTTTTTTAAGGCCGCAACAACTGGCTCAACGTCTAGATAACCGTATTTGAACATATAACTTAACTCATCAAACACCAACATATCGTAGCTTTCATCTTGCAGTAGTTCTTCAGCCAAGGCCCAGGCTTTTTTAGCGGCGGCGATATCCTGCGTTTTATCTTGTGTTTCCCAGGTAAAACCATGGCCCATAACATGCCAATCGATTAGCTCATGATCTTTAAATAATTTAAATTCACCGGTTTCTGATCGGCCTTTAATAAATTGAATCACCGCACACTTTTTACCGTGTCCCACTGAACGTGCCATAGTGCCAAAAGCTGAACTGCTTTTACCCTTGCCGTTACCTTTCAGTAAAATCAGTACGCCACGTTCTTCAGTCGCTTTAGCAATTTTGGCGTCCATCACGGCTTTTTTACTCACCATGCGGGCTTTATGCGAATTGTCAGTCATAGCTAGCTCACACCGTTAAAGGAATATATTGAGCACCCAACGCAGACGCTATTTGTTTGGCTTTGCCACGTTTTACCGGCGACTGCTCAACATCGATCACCACAACATCACCGAGTAACATCGAGGAGAAATCTACCTGACTAATTCGACCATCGGTTATTAGATAATTTTTAAACGTAACCGAGGCGTTTTTTCGTGATTGTTGCCGCTGAAGTTTAGCCGCTTCTTTTAGTGCTAACGGTAACGGTGTGCCGCCACTAGCACCAAGGCTATCCAACACTTTTAAAATCGCTTTCGGTGCACGTCGCACACCCATTAATGTATCAATCTGCTGATTACCAAAACCTAGCAGCGCAAATTGCTCTCTGTGTAAATAGGCATTTTCTGCGATCTGCAAAATCAACCCTTTGGCTTTGGCAAACGCTTGATTGGCCAGAATAGAACCTGAGGTATCCAGTAATACTAAGTGAATCACTGGTAAACCTTTTTGCTGTTGGTAATAGCGCAAGGTTTTGAGAGGCCATGTACCGGCATTAGCGATCAAACTGCTAAACCAATTCACTTTATGGCTATTTTTAGCGACTCGCTTTAAACCCTTGGCACTGCCATGCTGCTTATTGTTGGCCGACATTGAAGATAGTTGAAACTTGGCGACCGACTTGTTTTCGGGAACCAAAGCCCGCGATCTAGACAGCGTGATTTCAACCAGCTTTTGCGTTTGCTGATTCTCTGGTTCCATTGCTCCCCAGCCCGTATCACCATCAGTTTGTAAACGTTGATGGTTCTGGTCATTGGCATCGGGACGGGAAAAAGGTTTTTCAGGGCTATTATCAGGGCTGTTGTTCGAGTTACTGGGGTTGGGGGAGTCACTATCGCTGTGATTACGGCGATGATTTAACACTAACTCTTCAACTGCAAGAACATCGTACTCGCTCACTTGCAGACGACCCTCTAATGCGGCATGCGCTAAAGCGGCTTGTATCCAAACGATATCCGCACGTAAACCATCAACTCGTGCTTCATAACAGCGTTCGGCTATGAGTAGGCGACAAGCATCAGAACATTCAACATCGATTAATAATTTTTGAGCTTGCGAAATGCTAAACATCCGCGCTTGTTGATCGCAGGCGTATTGCTGAGTAAAACTCTCTGCGTTTTTATCAAACTGCTCACGCAATTTAGCAATCTCGATACGCTCTTCTAACGAATACTGATTCGATAAATTAACTGACAAGCCAAAACGGTCGGTTAACTGTGGGCGCAACTCACCCTCATCGGGGTTCATGGTACCCAGTAAAATAAACTGCGCCGAATGTTGATGGCTAATGCCGTCGCGCTCGATGGTGTTGACGCCACTGGCGGCCACATCCAATAACTGATCGACTAAATTGTCGGGCAGTAAATTGACTTCATCGACATAGAGCACGCCGTTATCCGCTTTGGCTAACAGACCTGGCTGAAAAGCCACTTGTTGTTTATCCAGCACCTGTTGAAGATTGAGTGTACCGATCAACATCTCTTCGGAAGCGCCGAGCGGCAAGATAATAAACGGGTGAGGCTTATCGTTGTTAAGAGGTAGAATGTCGGCGAGGCCTTTGGCCAACGTTGATTTTGCCGAGCCTCTGGGGCCACTAATCAAGACACCACCCACCAGCGGATTAACCGCGGCTAACAACAGCGCCAGTTTAAATTGCGGCTGTGCTGCCACCGCAGCAAAGGGAAAGTGGGGCCGAAGACTAGACACTGGCAGGCTCTCCGTTAGTTCCATTAAGCTGCTCGTCGGTTAATACCAACCTTTTCAGTAACCATGCCGATAAAGCACCCAGCACCAACCAAAAAGCAAAGTTACTGAAGCCACTAGCGATAATAAATTCTTGATGAAGCTGTGCGAGTGTCGCTACCGCTTCAGCATCGGGATGGGCAAAAGCAGGCCCATCATGATGCGGGATATTCACCAGATAAGGTAATGCGGCCAAGCCAAGCCCCAGCGCTTTCAACTTCCAAGGAGCCAAACTCAACACCAATAAACCTGTACCGACGCTGATAACCGCAAACAACCACCATGTTTGGCGATGCTCAACAGGAGCGGCTTCGATACCCGGGATCTCAGGCGGTAAACCAATACCAGGGGCAACGAAGAAAGCGATAAAACCACCTAGGCCCCAAGCCAAGCCTTTCAGCGTAGTGACTCGCGCGATACCTTGCAATTGTAGCTGAGACATCAGCGCAAGCATTATGGCGGCAAAACCTACACCTGCCGACACATTGGCAGCCACGGTATAACCCGTTCTCTCGGCACCATCTGCTGGCGCCCATTCTTCTTCACCATGATCATGGCTGGCATGATTATGAGATGGCTCGGCGCTAACCTCTTCAACCTCAAAGGTTTCTGCGGCAAATATAATAGGATTAACGGCGGTAATTTGAGCAAGGCTTAAGACTAAGCCTGCGACCAACCCCACCAGTAAGGCTGCCAGAATAATTCGTCTAAAGAGCATAGGGTTCCACCATCTCGTTCTCACTGTCTATATATCGATGTAGAAGCGAGTAAACACAAAAACCCAAGCACTCAATAAGGCTTAGGCACTGTAGCTGATGTAAAGAAATAAAGTTGTTAAAACGTCTTATGACGCCTTAAAACCTAGTGGCAAGGAAAAGCCAAGGCATGGCGAGTATCATGCGCTGCATTATGCGCAGCACCCATTGGCATAAAGCCAACAGCAAACAATATGATCGCACCAAACGCTAAAGCAGCCAAATTTTGAGTAAGAGCTGAAGCGACAGGTTTTGCCTGAACTTGTTGATTAGTTGTAACGCGTGAAATCATGTAATTTCCTTTGTGCACCCACCGTGCAATCTCTACAGTATTATATTATTCAGGCCGGTCTTCGGGCTCCAAGAGAGCTAAAATCACTCAGTGATTCAGCGTTGTTTGCACCTTCCCAACCTTTATTAAGACCAGTGGACAGCAAACTACTCTTTTAACCGATGCGGGGGCAGCGATGGGGTTTACCATACTTCCCGATTATCTAGGCGTTTCTCTAGTAAATAGTCTCGCCAAGCACCTGAATTTAAACGATTCTAGCAGTAAATAAAATGAATGGGAATGCTAAAGTTTCACTAGCTGATAACGACTGGTGTCTACATTTCCACTGGAGCTTGCTACCTCGACCTTATAACCTAACTCACTCAAGTTCTGATTCAGGGTACTTTGGTAGAGTTTGGATCGAAAGCCCGGATAATCAATTTCAGCAACACCCCCTACCCACTGATGGAGGGCATCGAGAGTAAAACTGCACTTTCCATTGCCTACCACAACTCCTATTGGAAACAGACCTTGGCCAGAGCCTAGGAGATTGGGGTCGTCTTTAATTAAGGTGATAAAATTGCTGAGAACAATACTCGTCATTTGAGAAAACTATACCTTGGATTATTGTTATGGCGTCGACGGCAAGCATAGCGGAATTTTTTAATGCGTCACAGGTATTAGATATCCTCAAAAAATACCTCTCATACTGCGCAGAACCATTTACCATGTTCAGCATAGCGCTTAATAAATGAGACAAAGGTAGAGACTTTTATCCACTGAAATCGGTTTCGCTTCTACTATGCAGCCCGACAAATCCTGAAGAGAATAGTGTTTAACCTATGTACAATTCGGATTAAATATTATACAGGTTTTCGGGTATTTTCGTTGGCTCACAACCCAAATGCCTTTGTTAGTATATTTTCTAGTAACAATGATTCGGACGACAAAGACCGTTAAGTGATAGTTTTTTTCAAAAAATAACACTGACCTAACCAGAGTTAGATCAGTACTGTGGGTTACTGGGCAAAAGCCAGTTGATTTAAAGGCTGTAGTCGAATAGCCGATAGTGGCTCCCAGTGCTTAAGTGCCACAGGGTTTCCATCGTACACTTGTCACCTATCATCGACGTGTCTGTCAACTGAGCTTGCAGCTTGAGTAATTATGCTCTTCTCCCGTTGGGGTGGTAGCAACCGATAACACTCAGACAGTGGTCTGGTGCGGTATAGGTTGTATCGCTCAAATGACAGACTGTGCCCTGTCGGGTGCTATTGAAACTGGATAGCCACAGTGTATTTTTACACTCCGCGTGACTTCATTACCTGCCTAAATATACTGCAGTAATTTGTTCGCGCTCGTGACCCAGCTCCTGCGAGATGGCAAAGCGAGCTACCCTGTCACTAAGGTGCTCGTTTTCTTCCAGCTCTTTATGGCTTGGCCCACCGCAGGCCGGTGCAGGCCAGCCGGTCAATTCTCGATAGCGTTCCTGGGCATAACGATGACGCAAGCCGTGCAATTTGGATAAACCCGCAGTATCGGTTAATTTTTCGACCCAGCGGAGTTGTTGCAGGTACAACAGGGGGAGGGAATCAGCAGCCACTGAATACGGACAAAGCGGCGTTAATGTCGGCATCGGTAAATACCTCACTGAAAAAGTCTACCTGGAACTAGGGCGCACACCCAACCCATCACAACCATGGAAGGGCAATCTCGAAATTGAACTGACACCCAGTATCAATTTGGAAAGCTCGACCGGGGGCCGTAAAGGTATTGAAGGCGCGAAGCTCAAGTGGAAACGAGACGACTAAATCGTTTACGTATTATTAACCATCACGCCTACCGGCTGTCCGATAAGATCGAAGTCAATAATTGGGGGGCAGGATAAATATGATCACTAACAAATTAATAACCATAGTTCCAAGCGCTTTTTCTTAGGTGATTTCGATACTTTAGAAGGATAATGTAACCATAAATAGTCTACTCATAAAACGATCCATCCGCTCAGTTGAGAAATGGCGGGTATTATTATGGCTAAAAATATGATTAAAAATTCCATGCTAGAACTCAATCGCATTATTCATGGGGCTGCCCAGGCAGCTAGTACGCAAGAGCAGGTACAGCTGATTGTAGATGCCATCAGCGATGTAATTGCCACTGACGTCTGTAGCCTGTACCGACAAACCGGCGATAAAGAGATGGCGCTTATCGCCAGCCACGGTTTGGCAAAAGGGCATCCCTTTATCATCCCGGCCAATCAGGGTCTGGTGGGGCGCGTGGCGCAATCGCGTCATAGTATTAACGTTATAGATCCAGAAGAACTCCCCGACTATTACTATGTCGCGGGCTCTAACGAAGAACAGTTCCACAGCTTTTGCGGTGTACCGCTGGTGCACCGCGGTGATGTCATCGGTGTGTTGGTGGTACAGAGCCGCCGTGCCGAATCCCTGGCAACTGAGCAGGAGGCGTTTTTGACAACACTCGCAATGCATTTGGCGCTGTTGCTGGCATCGTTACCTACGCTGCTATCCCAACAAGCCAGGCCTTTGCAGAACGATTACCGGCAGGGTATCAGTGGCGCACCGGGCATTGCGATCGGTAGTGCGAGCGTTCGGCAAGCGGCAGGGCTTGCTATGGTTATAGAATCCAATGGCGAGAATAGTGACGATGAACTCGCTCATTGGTCACGCTTAAAAGCAACAGTTATCGACGAACTAAAGCGCGAACGGCAGGTCGTCGAACAAACCCTCGGCGACAATCTAGCCGCTGTGGTTGATGCCTACCAAATGCTGTTGGGCGACCCAAGTTTTGGCGCGCATATTACCGATGCCATTAACACTGGGAAATCCTTGCCCTGGGCACTAAAACAAACGGTCAGTTATTTTTCTGAACTGTTTAAAGCGATGGACGATCCTTATCTTCGCGCCCGCCATGAAGATATCGAGCAATTAGGCGACAAACTTTATCTGGCCTGGTTAGGCAGTGATTCTACCGTTGCTGAAATCGATAATGAATCCGCCATTATACTGGTAGGCCATCAATTAAGTGTTTCGGATATTGTCAGCCTACCTGCTGAACGCCTTGCAGGTATTGTCTGTTCTGCGGGTGCCGCCCTCTCCCATATTTCAGTCTTTGCCAATGCCCTGGGTATTCCAGCCGTAATGGGTGTCGGTGAATTACCGCTTCATAGTGGCGAGCAACTGATTATCGACGGTGATAATGGTCTGGTCGTTATTGCCCCAAGCGATGCCGTCACCGCCGAATACCAAAGTATTATTAAGAGTCAGCGAGCCTTTGCGCAAAGCCTGCAGGCGGACCATGATCTTCCTGCAATAACAACCGATGGTATAAGAGTGACGCTGTTAGCCAACTCAGGTCTGCAGGCAGATCTGATGCCGGGGCTCAAGCAGGGTGCCGAAGGTATTGGCCTCTACCGCACAGAGATCCCTTTTATGATACGCCAAAGCCTGCCCTCTGAAGCAGACCAGATAGCTGTGTATCGAGAGGTTATCAATGCTTACCAGGACAAACCTGTGTATATCCGCACACTGGACATTGGTGCTGATAAACCTCTGCCCTATTTACCCGTTGTCGAGGAAGAGAATCCCGCCTTGGGCTGGCGCGGCATCCGCTTTACCCTCGACAACCTGCAACTGCTAATGACGCAGTTTCGAGCAATAATGAGGGCGGCAGCCGGACAGGATAACGTGCACCTACTGCTACCCATGATTGGCTCGACCAGTGAGCTGGATAAGTGCATTGAATTACTGGATGAATCGCTTCGTCAATTGTTAGCCGAAGGTGAAACGGTATGCCGTCCGCGTCTGGGTATCATGGTGGAGGTGCCTAGCAGTATTCCCCTGCTCCCATTCTGGCGTAAAAAGCTGGATTTTATTTCCATTGGCAGTAATGACTTGAGCCAATACCTGCTGGCACTCGATCGCAACAGCCCTTTGGTCGGCAAGCTCTATGACCCACT
>JBNMPW010000112.1:0-10159 GCA_051277205.1 Oceanicoccus sp.
ATCAGATCATTAAAAAAGGCCGCGGCATTGCTGCAGCGGCCTTTTTTTGTCTTTTAATTAACAACCGTACAAAGTACTGATACTCACTTCACGGTAATAGTGATTTTTTCAGACACTACCGGCGGGTTATGCGGAATGTGAAAATGATCACCCATAATTAGCTGTAGGGTCTGCTGGCCTGGCGCTAGTTCTAAGACAGTCTCGGTTTGACCACCTCCAAAATGTTTTACGCTAGCTCCCATCGGTTGATCCATGGCGGGCAACTCTTTCATATCGACCAATAAATGATGATGGCCGGTATTGGCCCTAGCCGTGCCTGCGGGCGAGACGCCCATGCCCTGCAAACCAAATACAACAGTCACTGGCGAATTAACTACAGCACCCTGCTGCGGTGTAACAATATAAACTGATGCATTTTGTGGCGATTCACTGCGTGGTAATTCTGCCTGCACAGTTTGACTCAATAAAGTCAGGACTAGTGTGTGTAGCAGCGTTTTTAAGTTGTTAAGCATCATAATGTTGCCTCTGGGTATCATGTTGTTTGCTGTCATAAACAGCGAAGCAACATCATAATCTATCTACCGCAAAACGGCTGTATATTTCAGCAACTTAAGGTCGGTAATCGTCTAGCCTTATTGCGCACGTAGCTTCCCTGCCCGCCACTATCTGGCAAAAAATACAATCATCTGCGACGTTAATGGTGGCTTCTCGGCGTGAGCGTTTAGTCGGTACTGTTACTGCCCGAGTATTGCTGACTAACGAGGTGCTAACGACACAGTAGTAGCGTTAGAAAGAACTTTAAACAAACCACCAAATGGTTGCAGCAGCGACCGCTACCAAAACAACAATAGCAACCATCCGTTTCACTGGCTCCGAGCTGACTTGTGTAGATTGCAATCCATCCCCGGCAAGATCATCCTCAGGCGGCGGTGACATCGAGGATAAAGACGCTTGCTGAGCTTGCGCCAGCGCTGCTTCGATATCGGCAACGGGGCGAATCATGGTTTTATTAACGTTTTCTTGCTTGATAGCGTTAGGGGCAGATTTTGCCGCTGCTGACTGAGCGAACACCTGAAAAGTCAGTTTCGCAAAACTAATCGTGTCGCCATCGCTGAGCTGCACGCGGGTAACTTGCTCACCATTCACAAAGCTGCCATTAGCTGAGCCCAAATCCTCTAACCACAGTTCATTATTTTCTAAGCAAAAAGCGGCATGTTCACGGCTCAGTAATTTATAGGGCACACTAAAATCACATTCCTGTGATCGACCCAATATATTGCGACCTGTTAAGCTAAAATCTTGATGTTGTAACTTTTCTTGTAACGACGTTAGTACCCAAAGCTTATCATTAGTGCTCGCTGTTACCGTTGCCGAGCTAGACTCAACTGCTTGCTTTGGATCGATCAATAACAAGCGCTGTTTACCGATACGTAACTCATCACCCGCAGCCAATCGATAATCGTTATCAACCTGCAGGTCATTGACATAGCAACTGCCTACCTGATTTTGCAAAAGTAGATAATCGTTATTAATCGAAATCTCGGCATGAAAATCATCAATACCCAAGCCTTCAAGCACTAGCTCATTGCTGTCATCAGCCCCTAGCCGGAGCTTATCTCCCACTAGCCAAATACTGCGCTGCGGCTGGTCTTTAAATTGAAGTTTTAACATCGAGCTCGTTACTCAAAATGACGGTTTAGGGTTTTATTAGCTAGCTTTATTAAAGCCAAATCTTACAGAAAGTCCAAGTATTTAGCGCCACATGTCAGACTTAGTACTCAGCCGGAGTAGAAAACTGCAAACCAGTTCACAGTCTCCTGCCAGCAATCAACCCGCAAACGCTAAATAGACTAAGCTATAGGCATCTATTCATCAGCTTTAAACCATGATTTTATACATGATCAGCAGTCATATCACAGCCACCAAAACCATCCAAACACGCCGACTTGCATGCGTTCAACTAGCGCACTAGGCTAAATAGATGGCTATCCCCGGTTATCGTATCTTAAGTAAAATCCGTCAGGGCGGAATGTCCACGGTTTATCTTGCGGTACAAGAAAGTGTCGATCGCCAAGTGGCGATTAAAGTCATGTCTCCCAGTCTCAACAACGACCCTGGTTTTGCTAATCGCTTTAAGCGCGAAGCAACTATTGTTGGCCAACTCTCCCATCCCAATATTGTTTCTATTTACGACGTTGGCAAATATAAAAAATATAATTACATCGCCATGGACTATCTGCCCGGTACACCGCTGCAAGATAGGTTAAAAGAATCCATTGACCGCGACAGCGCGCTAGACATCGTCAGGGATATAGCGTTGGCTCTCGACTACGCCCACAGCCGCGGTTATATCCACCGCGATATCAAACCGGACAATATATTGTTTCGTGAAAACGGCGGCGCGGTACTGTGTGATTTTGGTATTGCCAAAGCCATCAAAACCGATATTAATATGACCCAGTTGGGCTCGGTATTGGGCACACCCCATTATATGAGCCCCGAACAAGCCCAGGGCAAAGACACCGATGGCAGATCTGATATTTACAGTTTAGGTGTGGTGTTGTTTGAGATGCTCTGCGGACAAGTGCCTTTTAGCGGCGATGACCCCGTGGCCGTAGCGGTTAAACATATCAGCTCCCCAGTTCCAAAATTACCCGTCGAGCATAAGCTGATCCAGCCGATCATTGAAACTATGATGGCAAAAAAACCGGCTCAACGTTATCAAACCGGCAATGAAGTTATTGCCGCATTGGATAAACTAGAACACGATCTGACTGAAAATGCCAATCCACATACCCAGTCATCGGCTTCCACCAGTTTGCAAATCTTGCAGGTTAGCGCCGCTTTATTCAGTACGTTATTAACCACAGTTACCCTTAGTTTAAAGCGCTTAATGCTATCGAAGGTGATTTTTACATCTTCTCCGAAAGCATTAAGCAGCAGACAAATAGAAGAGTTAGATCGCTTTATTCTCGATGACGATGCCACCGAACTGGCCGATGAATTAAGTGATGCGCTGTTAATCCAAGACACCGTCGAGCAACTGGCCATTACATTAAATCGCGGACTGCTATATTGGCCGGTGTTTATTATTGGCAGTATCTTAGTGTTGTTTATTTATATCGACAAAGAACACCCTGAACGACTCCGCCAAGTCTACTCAATATTCAGCATGCCGGTCGCTAACCCAGAGGAAAGTCGTATTGATCTATCTGTGTCGACCTTGCCAAAAGCAGTCGTTGAGCTAAGTCCAATAGCCAGCAGCAGTGATATTGAAAGCGCGGAGATCGTCGAGGCTAGTATCAGCAGTGCTGACATTAAACGTTATGAGTTACGCATCAATAGCCAACCAGCAGATGCCCGTATTAGCATACTCAATATTAAGCCGCGCTTTCGCCAAGGTATTAGCTTGGAGCCCGGTGATTACCGTATAAAAGTCGCTGCAGAGGATTATTTCTCCCACACTTTCTGGCTGCGTATCAACGATCAACCAGTGCAACGAAGTATCATTTTAGAAGCCAATGAAAAAACTATTGTCGCTGGCACAATTATTCAGCATAGCTTTACCATTGATGACAAGGACAGCGACAATCCCATTAACGGTCCAACAATGGTGGTAGTCGCCAGCAGCGAACCAACCAGCATTGCCGTTAGCCAATATGAAATTAGCTTTCATCAATACGATATATTCGCCCAACAAACCGAGCGCCGATTACCAAAAGATTTTGGCTGGGGAAGAGATAATCGCCCAGTGGTCGATGTTAGCTATGAAGACGCGTTAGCCTATGCGCAATGGTTAACTGGGCAAAGTGACAACGCTTATCGACTGCCACAACAGCAAGAATGGCAACAGGCGGCGCGGGCAGACTCAACAACAGCCTACTGGTGGGGCGATAACAGCGCTAGCAAACAGGCTAATTGTAAGAAAGGCTGTGACAGTAAATTTGCAAAACTGTTTGGTAGCCGCACAGCACCTGTGGGCCACTACCCTGCCAATGGCTGGCAGATTTTTGATAGCGCCGGCAACGTAGCAGAATGGTTAGCGGGGTGTCAGCAGTGGCAAAGTGAACAGCAGCAGGAATGTAAGCGCGCCCAAATCGCAGGTGGCTCACATCAAGATAGCGCCAACAAGATTAGTGCAGACAATATAAAAACAACCGCTGCCGACACAAGGTCGAAAACTATCGGCTTCCGCTTAGTGCTAGAGTTAGATTGAAACGTCAATAAAAGCTCAGGATTGCTCTTTGTCTTTGGCCCGCTCCACCCACTTTTGGGTGGAGGTTAAAATACCGCGCATCATCTGTACTTCAAGGTCATCCATCCGAGTACGGCTATAAAGCCTACGCAGCCGTGTCATCAGTTGCTTGGGCGCTTCGGGACGCAAGAATTCCATATCGATCAAGGTTTCTTCCAAGTGCACAAACATCCGTTCTATCTCGTCTCCGCGAGCCATGCGCGTATCCCATTCTTTCATAGGGTTATCACTCAACTCACCTGATATTTGCGCCATGCGTAATTCATAAGTAACCACCTGTACCGCCATGGCTAAGTTAAGCGAGGTATAGTCTTCGCTGGCAGGAATGTTGACATGCAAATTACACAGCTGCAGCTCTTCATTGGTCAGCCCGCGATCTTCACGGCCAAACACCAGCGCTACGGGGTGCGAGCTCAACTCTGGATATACCTGCTCTGCACAGCTGCGAGGATTGACTAAGGGCCAAGGGATGCGGCGTCCACGGGCACTGGTGCCAACCACTAAGCCACAATCGGCTACGGCTTCTTCCAGCGTTTCAACCACTATCGCATTATCAAGAATATCCACCGCCGATGCCGAGCGCCAAACTGCTCGTTCATTCGGAAAGTCTTTTGGCTTAACCAGTACCAACTGCCGCAGACCCATATTTTTCATGGCACGAGCAACTGCACCGATATTTCCGGGATGGCTGGTATGAACTAACACCACACGTGCATTATGCAGGGGGTTTTTGGCTTGGTTTAACTCACTCACAGTTATTTAGACTCATTGGTAGTTGCTAATAATGGCGAGCAGTTTAACAGATTTTATCGCCGCTTCAGCCATAATTCTCTGATGGATAAGCCTCGCCTCACTCTCTATGATACTGCTATAATTCGCCGCCAAACTTCCAGTCACCCTCGACCAAGGTTAAACCGCCCATGGAACCCATGCTCAATATTGCTCTGCGCGCCGCTCGTCACGCCGGAGAAGTTGTTGCCCGCGCTTTTGAACATGTGGACACGCTAGAAGTAAAAGAGAAAAGCGCTAACGACTATGTCACCGAGATCGATCAGGCGGCTGAAAAGGAAGTTATTTACCACATTTCGAAAGCCCATCCCGATCACGGTTTTATCGGTGAAGAAGGTGGTGCCCAAGGTAATACTGACAGTGATTATCAATGGATAATCGACCCTATCGACGGCACGACTAACTTTATCCACGGCATCCCTCATTTCGCTATTTCAATCGCCTGCTTATATAAAGGCCAGTTGGAACACGGTGTTATCCTCGATCCGATTAGACGAGAAGAATTTACCGCCAGTCGTGGCAAAGGCTCGCAAGTGAATGGCCGCCGCATGCGAGTGAGCTCACGTAAGTCCCTTGATGGTGCTCTTATTGGTACCGGTATCCCGTTTAAGTCGCGCAGCGAGTCACATATCCCCGCCTATACCAAGAGCTTAGAAGCGGTCGCCAAACAAACCGCCGGTATTCGCCGCGCCGGTGCCGCCTCTTTAGACTTGGCTTATGTTGCCGCCGGTCGCCTGGATGGCTTCTGGGAAATCGGCCTTAACCAATGGGATATTGCCGCAGGTGTTTTGTTGATTCGTGAGAGCGGTGGCTTGGTTGCCGATTTTAACGGCGACAATAGCTATATGGAAAAAGGCAATATCGTAGCCGGCAACCCCAAGTGCTTCAAGGCCTTGTTACAAACGGTACAACCTATGCTGAAAGACATCCGTTAATCGCTGCTGGTTAGCCAATGCATCGCTAACAGCATAAAAATTGCCGCTTTGCTGATTTTAAGTTATTAGAACTGTGAACTGCACCACTATTACCCTTCAAACTCCTTGATGTAGTGTCTGATACCTACTAGTTTTAGGCTATCCACTGCAATAACTAATTATGCGGAATAGCCGTAGCGTGAAAGCCTCTCGATCACAAAATGCTCTATACCATGCCAAGGTGCTCCTCAAGCGCCTAATATCATCCCAGTACGCGATAACCGGTAATTTCGTCCATCCCTGTGTGATCAACGGCGACCAAGCGCTGGTTCATGCCCACGACTTGCAACTGCGTAACCCCACGTTCTACCAACAACTACAAGGCTACGCTAAACAGCATCAATATCTGTTAGTCGCCGATCGCCGCCATCAGGAAGATAATGAAGCCTCTGGCCGACGTAAAGCGTGGCTACCGGTCATTGTATTGTCATTGGGTATCAGCAGCGCCATGGCCACCGATAAACCAGGCTCGACCCATACAGGCTTTGCCGATCACTCAAGCCAAACCGTGCTCAGCTTATTTTTGCCAAACGAACATGAAAGTCTAGCCGTTGACGCCGACTTACCTCGCATCAGCAAGCCAATACTAGAAGAAACAGAAGACAGCCTTGAGTATGAATTTCCCGCTAGTGATGACAGCGCCCCGATAGAAGCGATCTTACTTGATCATTACACTAGCAATGACAACGACCCAGATTATATCCTACAAGATATCTTACAAATCGCCAGATACCTCAGCCAGTACCCAGAAGCGGTCGCTATTATTAATGATTTGGCCGACCACAGCTGGCAACTACGTTATGACAAAAATACGTTCGAAACCGAGGTGCGCGGCAATAGTTTCCAAGTACAAGCCGTCGACATTCGTTTTGACAGTCGCGCCGCCGCCCAACTGCGCAACCATAAAAGTTGCGCAACCAATGCCAATGCCTGTATCGCATCACCTGCCGACGCCCTGCTACACGAATTATTACATGCCAAAAGTGCATTGTTAGAAACCACAAAATTTATTGCCCAAGGCGGTTTAAGTAGTGTGTTATACCCCTATGCCCACGAATATGAAGTGATCAAAAACGAGAATACTTTATACCGATCAATGAGTGCCCGTGATGGCGTGCTGCGACCACAGCGCCATGCCCATGCCGGCAAGCTGGTTGCAAGCTCCTGCTCTTTTTGTATTCAGTAAACCGTCTAGCGCTATTAATTATCACTCTAACCATTACGAAAATTACACTATCTAAAGCAAAAAAAACCGCTCAATGGCGGTTTTTTTGGCGCTAAATCCACCCTTAAGATCTAGGTATGCACTAGGGCATATCATCAGCCTCGACACCTTCCTTAATGGGAATCATTAAATCTTCTTTCGAAATACCCATCATTAACAGAATGTTAGCTGCCACATAGATTGATGAATAGGTACCTACCACTACACCAATAATCAAAGCGACGGCGAAACCGTGAATTAACTCACCGCCAAATATAAACAGCGCCACCAATACCAGTAAGGTAGTGAACGACGTTACCAAGGTACGCGCTAGCGTTTCGCTTAAGGATATATCGATAACTCTGACAGGGTCGGCTTTGCGTATTTTACGAAAGTTCTCTCGAATACGGTCAGATACAACAATAGTATCATTCAATGAATAACCGACCACCGCTAATACCGCCGCCAGTACAGTAAGATCAAAATTAATTTGAAAAAACGAAAAGATGCCTAGAGTAATAATGACATCATGTACCAAGGCTGAAACTGCCCCCACTGAAAATTTAAACTGAAAGCGGAAGGCGATATATAACATCACCAAGCCCAGCGCCATCAACATCGCCAAACCGCCCTGCTCTTTTAGCTCTTCACCTACCTGCGGGCCAACAAATTCTATCCGACGTAAATCGAGTTTCCCGCTATAAT
The DNA here is from genome assembly GCA_051277205.1 of Oceanicoccus sp. Taxonomy (GTDB): domain Bacteria; phylum Pseudomonadota; class Gammaproteobacteria; order Pseudomonadales; family Dasaniaceae; genus Oceanicoccus. Next base: position 7,928 of record JBNMPW010000112.1, read on the forward strand.
CTTGCTGTAAAGCACTCACTAATTCAGCACCCAGGGTATCACTGTAGCCTTGCGGCAAGCGCACCAAAATATCTGTCTCAGAACCAAAGTGCACCACCACGGCATTGTTATAACCGGCTGTTGATATGGTATTACGAATATCGCTTAAGGGCTCAACTTCGCTATAACCAACTTCAACTAAAGTACCGCCGGTAAAATCTAAGCCAAAGTTCAAACCTTTAACGGCAAGCGAGCCCAAGGAGCCGAGAATTAATAACAGTGACAATGCCATCGCAATTTTACGCTGCGCCATAAACGGAATAATTTTTAGTTCTTTGTGTTTCTCTGACATAATTTTTTGCCTGAAGGCTTATTTATAATTCAAAAAATTGCTTTTTATCAACGTCGGCTTAAGATTATTTAAATCGACAGCTTATCAACCTTGCGGCCACCATAAATTAAATTGATTAGTGCTCGCGAGGCGATAATAGCCGTAAACATCGAAGTTATGATACCAATCGACAATGTCACCGCAAAGCCACGAACTGGACCGGCACCGACCGCGTAAAGAATAACCGCCACTAACAAGGTCGTTAAGTTAGCATCCATTATGGTGACGAAAGCGCGATCATAACCGGCATTAATCGCTTGCTGTGGCGACATTCGATTATTAAGCTCTTCTCGAATACGGGCAAAGATCAACACATTAGCATCGACCGCCATACCCACAGTTAATACGATACCTGCAATACCTGGCAGGGTTAAAGTGGCAGAAAGTATCGACATCATTGCCACTAGCAAGACGAGGTTTAAACTCAAACCTATCACCGCGACAATACCGAACACGCGGTAATAAAACATCATAAATACCGCGACTAGGGCCAAACCAATTTGTACCGACATCACACCGAGTTGAATGTTCTCAGCTCCCAGTGATGGCCCGACAGTCCGCTCTTCGACAAAATTAATCGGCGCAGCCAAAGCACCGGCGCGTAATAGCAACGCCAGCTCAGAAGCTTCTGCTGGGTTATCAAGACCGGTTATGCGAAAACTAACCCCAAGGGCTGCTTGAATAGTCGCTAAACTAATGATGCGCTCTTCATCAAAGGGCACTTTGGTGATCACTTCTTCACCCGCTTCATTGATCTCATAACGGGTTCTACTTTTGCGCTCAATAAACAATACACCTAGACGACGTTTGATATTGTGGCGTGTGATCCGGTGCATCATGGCACCGCCTTCACTGTCCAGGGTGATATTAACTTCCGGCTGGCTGGTCTGGGCATCGAATCCGGCAGAAGCGCTGGCGACTCGCTCACCGGTAATGACGATGGTTTTTTCTAAGAAGGCAGAACCCTCCGAGCGGTTTTGGTCGCGGAACTTAAATTCTTCTTTGGCGGAACTGCCAGCATCGTATTTTGCCTCCAGTCTAAATTCCATATTGGCCGTTTTACCGAGGATACGTTTGGCTTCGGCAGTATCTTGAATACCGGGTAGCTCAACCACAATACGATTGCGACCTTGACGTTGTACTAAGGGCTCAGAAACACCTAGCTCATTAACGCGGTTGCGTAAGGTGGTAAGGTTTTGCCCCACCGCATAATTTTCAATTTCTTTCGCTTTGGCATCGGAGAGTGACATATAAAGTAACAACTCACCGTCACTGTCGACTGCCAAGCGTGTTAGCTCACTATACTCGCTGCGAATTGTGCTGCTAGCTTGGTCGCGTAATTCTTTAGTTTTAAACTTGCCGAGAATTCGGCCGTCTTGATCCAATTTAATAAAACCGCGAATTTTCTCTTCCCGCAATGTCTTTTTAATGCCGTTGGTATAAAATTCCATACGTTTGGCAATAGCGGTATCGGTATCTACCTCTAGCAGAAAGTGCACACCGCCACTTAAATCTAAGCCCAGTTTCATAGGCTCGGCGCCCCAGTCCGCCAACCAATCAGGCGTGGTGGTGGCCAAATTAAGCGCTACTATATAAGCATCGCCCAAGGCCCGTTGAATCAGTTTTTGCGCGGGCAGTTGCTGCTCGCGATCCTCAAGCCGAATCAGCGCACTACTACCTTTATCATTCACCTCAGCACCAAAGAAAGTGACACCGGCTTTGGTCAACGCTTTGGTAGCTATATCCAAGGCTCGCTCATCAATGACACTGGCACTGCTGTCACCGGAGATCTGAATTGCCGGATCAGGAGCGTACAGATTGGGCGCAGAATAGAAAAAGCCAACAGCTGCGATAATAATGAT
>JBNMPW010000113.1:0-10053 GCA_051277205.1 Oceanicoccus sp.
TAGGCAGTCCAGTCGGAGCTGGTGAAGGCGTTCATAAAGGTATTGAGAGAGCGCCGGATCATCATAAAGAAAGGGTCGCGCACCGGGTATTTTTCACTGCCGCAGAGGGCTGTGTGTTCCAAAATATGGGCGACACCACGGGAGTCCATCGGCACGGTGCGCAAGGCCACTAAAAATACGTTCTCGTCGTTATCGGCCGCCATGTGATAGTGCATCGCTCCGGTTTTTATGTGGCGGTATTCCTCAACCTCAATATTTAGCGATTCAATCGCTTGGCTGCGAATCCATTCAAAGGCCGGGTGAGCGAGTCCCAAGTTGGTTTCATTGCTGTCGGTGCTGCTGGGAGTTGTGTTTGAGGTCAATGTCATTACCGGTCCATTATACGCTAAAATCAAGGCCGCTATTGTAGCCTTTATTCGATCTAACAGGGCAGCAAATATTGTCTATTAAATGAATCTATTTTGCTTACTTAGAACGTACATAAATCTATCTAAGCAATTAACAAATATAAACTTTTATGATTAATAGATTACGGTATGCTGGCGGCCTCAGGTGCACAATTATCATGCTGAGTAAATATCAGTTGGAGATATAAATGAAGTTCCGCAAATGGATGCCGGTTATTATTGGCTGCGTAGTAGTAACCGCCTTGCTCGCGGGTTTTAAAGTTCGTCAGATTCAGCAAGCTATTGCCATGGGCAAAGCCTTTGGTGAGCCGATGGAAGTGGTTGAAATGGTGGTGGCAGAAAGTTCGCAGTGGCAGGCCACTGTGTCGGCGACCGCCGATGTGGTGGCCATTCAATCACTGGAACTGAGCAATGAAATGGGTGGACGAGTTGTTATCGTAGGATTTGCGGCGGGTGAAACAATCAGCAAGGGACAGCTGTTAGTCAGTTTTGATACCTCTGAGGAGCAAGCGCAATTAGCGGCAGCAGAAGCTGATGCCGAATTAGCTAAGTTGGCATTGGAGCGAAATTTAAAACTGGCAAAATCTGGAGTCACCTCTGAAGAGGCGAGAGATCAGGCGCAGGCACAAAATAATGCGGCGATTGCCGAGAAAGAAAGGTTGCGTGCGATTATAGCGAAGAAAAATCTGATCGCCCCATTTGATGCTAAGGCCGGAATATTTGAGTTGGAGGTGGGCCAGTATCTGCAAGCCAACACCATAATTACTCGCTTAGTGGGTGATAGCAAACAAGTTTGGATTGATTTCAACTTACCACAACACCAGGCCCGCTTAGTGATTGGTGATAGCGTGACTATTTCACCTTTGGGTGCACTAAAAAAGCAGATGCACAACCTTAAGCTTAATGCGAAAATTATTGCCAAAGATTCTCGGGTCAATCCGCGCTCTGGTAATCTGCGCTATCGTGCGCTGGTGGATAATAGTAACAGTGAGTTATTTCCAGGCACAGTGGTTTCCGTCACGGTCGCTTTGGGGGCGCCACAAATAGTTACTCGCCTGCCACTAACGGCGGTTCGCTATGATGCGGCAGGCCCTAATGTCTATGTGTTAGTGCCGGCAGAAGCTGGGGCTGCAGAAGCTGAGCGGGCCTCTAAACGGCCGGTTGAGTTAGGGCCTGAACAGAATCAACAGATCGTTATTCTTAACGGGATTGAGACGGGAGACCGCATTGCCGCTAATGGAGCATTTAAGCTGCGTGATGGGGTTTTGGTAAAGGCGGTAGCCCCTAAGCCGTCAGAACCAGCAATTGAATCAGTGCAAAGCTCATCGCTAGTGACTGAGTCGCCCACAGAGACTGAGCCAGCTGTTATTGAATCACAGGGCAGCTAACGGAGATAGTTTATGGATAACCGTCAGTATCAGCAGGGTTCGTCGTTTACCGATATTTTTGTCAACCGACCCATTGTCGCTATTGTTATATCCCTAACGCTTGTACTTATTGGCGTTCGGGCAGCGATAAATTTACCGGTGCTTGAATTGCCGAGTATTGAATCGTCCTCATTGGTCATTAGTACCCCGTATGTGGGCGCGCCAGCGGAAGTGGTGCAGGGTTTTATTACCGAGCCGATTGAGCGAATTGCGGCCACCGTACCCGGTGTTGATTATATAGATGCTACCACCACGGCCGGTATGAGTACGGTAACACTTTGGTTGGAGCTTAATCAGAGTAGTACCGATGCTCTTGCTGAGCTAACGGCAAGGCTTAGTCAGATCCGTTTTCAGTTGCCGGCTGGGGCGGAAGATCCGTCCGTGTCTGTGAAGCGTGCCGATCGACAGATTGCCGGCTTTTATCTCGATGTTTCACTCTCCGCCGGTTTGACTCGCGGTGAGGCCAGTGATTATCTGTTGCGGCGTGTTAACCCTATTCTGACCGCTATTCCCGGAGTACAAAATGTCACCTTAGAAGGCGGCAGGATGCCGGCGATGCGCATTTGGATGGACCCGGATCGCTTGGCAATGTTTAAACTCAGCCCCCAAGATGTAGAAAATGCACTGAAGAATAATAATATTATTGCCACTATCGGTCGCAGCGAGAATGAATCTCAGCGCATGGATTTGATGGTTAACACGTCGTTAAAAACCGTTAAGGATTTTGAAAATATCGTCATCCGTGAAGTAGATGATGCGGTAGTGCGGATAGCTGATGTGGCCCGTGTAGAGCTGGGCGAAGAAGACGGCGCTTTTAATGCCATGCTGAATTTAGACGATGCTGTTTTTATCGCTATTTGGCCAATGCCAGGCGCTAACGAAATTGCTATTGGTGATCTTCTATACAGCACTCTGGATGACATCAATAAAACCTTGCCGGACGGTATGCATATAGGCATTGGTTATGATGTCACCAGCTACATGCGCAGTGCTTTGCTAGAAATTTTTACCACATTGATTGAAACCGTCTTGCTAGTGGGTTTAGTGGTAGTGGTGTTTATGGGGTCTTTTCGCACCGCCCTGGTGCCACTGATCGCAATACCGATTTCTTTATTAGGGGCGGTGGCGGCGATGTCCCTAATGGGTTTTTCGCTGAACTTGCTGACTATTTTGGCGGTGGTTTTATCGGTGGGTTTGGTGGTCGATGACGCCATTGTTGTGGTAGAAAATGTTTCTCGCTTTATGCGTGAGGGCATGAGTCGAAAGCAAGCAGCACTTGCAAGTTCGCGGCAATTACTATCGCCCATTATTGGTATGACAATCACCCTAGCTGCAGTTTATGCACCGATTGGCCTTCTGTCTGGATTAACGGGTGTATTGTTTAAAGAGTTTGCCTTTACTCTGGCAATTGCAGTGCTAATTTCTGGTGTTGTCGCCGTTACTTTATCACCGATTATGAGTGCTTGGGTTTGTCCCGATGGGGGAGAAGAGGGTACTTTTACCACGTTAGCCAATAATGGTTTTAGTAGAACTCAGCAATGGTATAGCAAGCTATTGGATAAAACCTTGGCCAGCAACGCACAAGTTTTTACCGTTGCTATTTATTTTACAGTATTGATCGTGCCGCTGTTTTTATTATCACAGCAGGAGCTTGCACCTACCGAAGATGAAAGTTCTATTAACGTGATCAGCTCTGCTCCGCCGGATGCTTCATTAGAGTACACCACCGGTTACATTAAAGATGTGATTGCGGTGATGCAAAGTCTGCCTGATACTTTTCAAATGTGGGGAATGGTTCAACCCGGCGGTGGTTTTGGCGGTATGGAATTTGTCGACTATGATCAGCGCGATCAATCGGTGCATAACATTATTGGCGAAGCATTTGTCAAACTAAAACAAGTGCCAGGACTTAAAGCCTTTCCTAATATGGGTAGCGCCTTGCCGACATCGGGTAGCTTTCCGGTAGAGATGGTGATTATGTCTGCTGACTCAGCCGAAGAAATGCTTCCTTATGCTGAAAAAATCCTCAAAAAAGCCTATGCCAGTGGTACCTTTATGTTCGTCGATACCAATTTGCGTATTGATTTGCCGCAAGGACGCTTTCAGTTAGACCGTGAGCGCGTTGCCGATATGGGTATGGATTTGGCGGACGTCACTGATCAAATGGGATTGCTGCTCTCGGGGAATTTTGTCGGTCGTTTTGATCTCGATGGTAAGGCCTATCGAGTGATCCCGATGATTGAAAAAGATGGTCGCCCGGATACCACCGCTTTATTGGATATGAAAATTCGCACGCCTGATGGTGACTTAATTCCGCTTTCAAGCTTGGCGACCTTGGAACGTAAATCGGCACCCCGTTATTTGAGTAAATTTCAACAGAAAAATGCTTTCAGAATATATGGCCGTAATCTGCCAAACGTCACTAAAGGCCAAGCCTTAACGGCATTAGAAAATGCGGCTTTAGAGGTGCTGCCACCGGGCTATACTATCGATTACGCTGGTGAATCTCGCCAGCTGCGCCAAGAAGGTAATACCTTGGTCGGTGTGTTAGGAATTGCTCTGGCGTTTGTATATATGGTCCTAGCCGTGCAGTTTAATAGCTTCCGCGATCCCTTGGTGGTATTGCTGGGTTCGGTTCCGTTGGCATTTTCGGGAGCGTTGATTTTCACCTTTGTCGGCTGGACTTCGATCAATATTTACTCGCAGGTTGGTTTTATTACCCTGGCAGGTTTAATCGCAAAGAATGCAATTTTAATTGTTGAATTTGCCAATCAGTTACAAATACAGGGTCAGTCAAAACTGGCGGCTATAAAAGAGGCTTCAACCATTCGCCTGCGGCCGGTATTGATGACCACCGGTGCAACAGTGTTAGGCCATTTTCCGTTGGTATTAGTTAGCGGAGCTGGCGCCGAAGCACGTAATAGTATTGGTATTATTTTAGTGGCCGGTATGTTGGTGGGCACTATGTTTACGCTGTTTATTTTGCCCAGTGTTTATATGTGGTTGGCATCAGAGCATAAGGGGCCGGATGAGTTAGAATCGTCGGATAGTAGTCCTGCAGCTGCCAGCGAAACTGGGTCGGCTATTGCTTAAGCGCGAGCAGTGTTAACGCTGTAATTGATTGCTTGAACGTAATAATAATAAGAAAGGGTATTTATGCCGATTAGTCCCTATTGGTGGTTTATCGCGCTATACAGTCTATCGTTGTTGTTTATCGGTTGGTACGCTGCCCGTCGCAGCCAAGAATCTTCCCTTAAAGATTATTATTTGGCGGGCTCTTCCTTAGGTCCAGTGGCTTTATTTTTTACCCTCTACGCCACTAACTACAGTGGCGGTTCTTTATTTGGTATCCCCGGCAAAGCCTATAGTACCGGTTTAGAAGTGGCGCCAATGTTGGTGGGGCTGACGGGTGTCGGTTTTGTGTTGTTGGCTTATGCGCCGAAACTTTATCGGATTGCTCAGCGGCAGCAATTTCTAACCCTCGGTGATTTTATTCACTGGCGTTATCAATACCGTCCCTTGTTATGGTTGGTTAATGGCTTAGCGGTGTTTTCGTTAACGGCTTATGTGTTGTCTAATTTATTGGCTGTGGGTTTGTTGCTGGAAACCGCCAGCGGCGGCCATATAAGCTTTGCGATGGGTGTTATTACCGTCTCAATTATTATGGCGGTATATGAAAGTTTAGGTGGTATGCGCTCGGTGGTGTGGTCGGATATTATTCAAGGCAGCTTGTTATTGATCGGTGCTTTAGTAGCCTGCGTGCTGGCGTTTATGTTTGAGCCAAAAGCCATTCCTGCACTAGTGCAAAGTTTGTCCGAGCAGCACCAAAAACTGACCAGCGGTGAGTTTCCGGTGGTGTCGTTTATCAGTTTATCGATTGTAATAACTTTTGCTGCCTGCGTTTACCCGCAAAAAATCCAACGTATTTACGCGGCTAAAAATTTAGCCACTACGCTTACCGCTTATAAAGTGATGTTGTTCATGCCATTGATCACTTTGTTGCCATTGATTTTAGTGAGTATGTCCGCGCCTGCCTGGATACCGGGTTTGGAGGGGCGCGATACCGAGCGAGTTATGCTTTATGTTATCGCCAGCCTCGAGCAACATATTGATGGCGCGCGGATACTGCTGACGATCTATCTAGCAGCGGGTGTTGCCGCGATTATGTCTACCATTGATTCGGCCTTATTAACCATGGGTTCGATGATCACCCATGATGGTATTCGGCCAAAATATCCGCAAATGTCACAACAAAATTTGCAGCGATTAGGTAAATGGTTAAGTTGGGGGTTGATGGTGCCCATGGTGACAGCGGCGATTGTATTGCCGAGCTCTGTGTGGGGCGTTTTAGTGTTTATGTTGGAAATGATGCTGCAGTTGTCACCGGCGGTGCTGTTGGGAGTGTGGCTGCCACAGCTAAGAGGCCGGCCCATGTTTGTCGGTATGTTGTTGGGATTAGTGGTGACTTTAAGCCTTAAATTTATTGAAGGCTGGGGAATGCCTTTGCAAATTCATTCTGGGCTTTGGGGAGTTATGGTTAATTTATTAGTGATTTTTGTCGGCAGTATGATGGCTCGAAGGGCTAGTCCCAGTACCAGTCCAAACACAAGCCGCGGCCAGTAGTTTTTACAGCGGTTTTCCTTTGCTAGGTTTAAAGCGGGTACCTAAAGGGCCTCTAGGTATATAAATATTAATCACTTCATCGCCTCGTTGCACTTCTACCATCACATTACTACCCATCTCTCCTTGGATGGTACCTTTGTATAAAGTCGAGGGGTCAAACACTCGCGTGCCCGCATAACTGATAATAATGTCGCCTTTTTCTACGCCGGCAATGGCGGCGGGCGAGGTAGCTAATACGTCAGACACGGCTACCCGGTTATTGCGGCCAGTTGCATAGAGCATAAGGTCATAGCCGATATCGCCGAGCTCTTGCTTTAGGTTTTTATCAATTTTCTGCATGGCTTGGTAAATGTTACGGCGTTTGCTGGGATCGCCACGGCTAATATCATTGCGCAGGTATAGTTTTTCTAGTTCAGCCTGATTATGGCGCTGTTTTATGTCCTCAATCAGATAACTGTCGACTTCGAGAGTTTCTAAGGTCTGCTCATCAAACCATAGTTCTTGTGCCAACGGCGGTTTGCGTTTGTTTGCCACTTGAGGAGCGTTGCTTAACAGCGCTTCTAACATTTCTATTTCATATTCCAGGGCGCCGTTGTACTCCTGTTGTTCCAATAACTGCTGCTGCAACAGTCGTTGTTTTGATGTATCCATGGTGGGTTTTATGGCTAGCGTGGATTCAGCGTTGCCCGTAATCGTTAGTGCGGTGCTGGGTTGGCGGGTATTGCTTTCAAGCCACGTCACAGTGGTGGCAATGCCGCAAAGTGCAGCGGTGCTGGCGACCAGGATATAGCGGTAAATTAAAGGCATCGCATATTACTTTCTGGCCATAGAGTTCACCTTGCAGGTGGCTTTGTTAAAGCTGTCCCCGCTATGGCGGATTTTACACTATTGTAGCAGAGCTTAAAGCTACAACCGCTCCGGAGTGCTGCTTACAACAACAGGCCGACGGCGATAATAGTGATTTGAATGACTTTAATAACGGACATATATTTTGCCAGTTGTGGTTAAAAAGGTGTTGCTGATTAAATCGGAAGCTGTAAGCAACATTGTTTCTCTTATTACTGGGGCAGCCTCAGTCTAGCAGAGAGAAGTCCTTGAGGCGAAAGGGGTGATGGTTTCACGGCACCAAGCAGAGAGCACCTCAATAGATTTTCCGTTGTTGATACAGGGACCGTAAGAATGGATATCATTCATTATGATGGTCCTGATGTTGTACCAATAGTGATTGCAACATCAATAATGATTCAACCATGTTTTGCCAATTGTTGCCATGCCTATTGAGAACAAGTAACTATTCACAATCCCAGCAGCGTACTGTCGCTTATCTCGCTGTTATATTTAAATATATTACATAAAAGTTATTAAATAATATGACTTTGCTATCGACCTCAACCTGAGTTACGCATAAGATGCACGCCAGCTGAGTTAAGTAGTATTGAAACAATAATAAATAATTATGGATAAATAAGGGTACTGATATGAGAACGGTGATTTTCAATCAGAAGGGGGGTGTCGGTAAATCCAGCATTACCTGTAATTTGGCAGCAATTAGTGCCAGTCGCGGTTATAAAACATTGGTCGTCGATTTAGATGTGCAGGCTAATAGTAGTTATTACCTCGGTCATGAGCAGCCAATGAATCTAGCCTATGCCCATGATCAGGGGCATAAAATGCTGAGTGAAGGCTCCATTGTTGGTTTGTTTAAGCAATCTATTGATTTGTTCACTCCAAAACAAGATCCAATGGATTATGTTGTTGATACCGCCTTTGATAATCTTTATCTGATGGCTTCCAGCCCCGCTTTAGATCTTATGGAGCGTGAATTAGAGTCTCGTTACAAAATTTATAAGCTACGTGAGGCCTTACTAGAGCTGAATAAAGTCTTTGATCACATTTATATCGATACCGCGCCGGTTTTTAACTTTTACAGTAAATCGGCATTGATTGCGGCTACCAATGTGTTGATCCCCTTTGACTGTGATACTTTTTCGCGACAAGCGCTCTATGGTTTGATGCAAAATGTGCTTGAGCTACAAGAAGATCACAATGCGGATTTACGTATTGGCGGTATTATTGTCAATCAATTTAATAAACAAGCTCGATTCCCTAAATCACTGGTGGCTGAGCTAATTGATGAAAAATATCCGATGTTGGCCAGTTATATATCGTCCTCGGTAAAAATGAAAGAATCTCACGCCGCGCAAATGCCGCTGATATACATGTGCCCTAAGCATAAGTTGTCATTAGAATTTGAACGGCTTTATCGAGAATTGATGGGAGAACCAGAGCCTGGCATTAGCAGAGATGAGATTCCTGAAGATGAGCGGGTTGTTTCCCTGTTTGTATGATCTACCTTCCTAATACGGTGGATTTTGAGCCTCCCTCATGAACGACGGGAGCCTCAGCATGGCTCACCAAGTCCACTGTCCATTAATTGGGTATAATCCACTTCACCTCCATCCACCCACCCGGTCAATTCAGAGTAGACCTGGCCGCTTGTTTCGCCGCTAATTTATCGATATGCCGAAAGGCAACCCACACGCCAGCAATGGCAAATACAACGCCGCCGACCGCCTGACCAACCAACGCACCAGCTGCGCCGCCCATTTGTGCTCCAAGAATGACCAATGGATAAGTGCCGATGGTGGCTTTTAATACATTAAACCAGGTCGCATAGACCGGTCGGCCCAAGTTGTTAAAAGCTGCATTAGATGCATATTGGGCGCCATTGAACATAAAGCTGATAGCGATATATGTGCAGAAAATACGCATGATTTGAGCCGCATCTCCTTCGAGATTAAACAGCCGGATAATCGGCTCCTGCAAGAGAAATAATAACACTGATACTACCGTCACGTAGGCGGCATTAAACAATAAAGACTTGGCCAAGGTTTCTCGAATACGGCCAAAATTTTTGGCACCAAAATTTTGGCCGATAATGGGGGCAATAGCGCCGGACAGAGCAAATACCAACCCAAAAGCCACCGGAGAAATGCGGCCAATAATGGCATAACCCGCTACATAAGAGCCGCCAAATTTGGCCACAGCGTTAATGACAATGGCATTGCCTAACGGTGTGGCGAGATTGGTCAACATCGCAGGTCCGGCGATTTTAAAAATTTGCCGTAAGTCATCTAAAAAATCCTGCAACACAAAACGTTTGATCAGCTTGTGTTTTGTTTTGATGCCGTAAAAAGCGAAAAACATAATCACAAAGCGCGCAATGACCGATGCCCATGCAGCACCTTCAACACCCCACGCTAAGGCAAATATAAAGATGGGGTCCAATATAGCGTTAACTGCTCCGCCGGAGAGTGTGGTGACCATCGACAGTTTTGCATCACCAACAGCTCGCAGTGCTGCTGATAAAGCCATACCAATAGCCAGAACCGGCAATGATGGCAGTATAATTTGTAAGTAACTCACGCCAATTTCCAGTGATGCACCGGAGGCGCCGAGTAGGCTGAATAGATAGGGTAAATTAAACCAAATTACGGCGGCTAAACTGCTGGTAATAAGAAACGCTAGCACAGCCACATTCACTACATATCGTCGCGCTTGTTCAATATTGCGCTGGCCGATCATTTTCGACACCA
>JBNMPW010000114.1:0-9956 GCA_051277205.1 Oceanicoccus sp.
AGGAGAATAAATCGCCATATTCTCAGCCATAGTTTCAGCTAAACCACCAATAGCATGGCGCATTTTTTCTGCCACAGGTGGCGTTTCTTGAGAATTGGGGTCGGCGAAAATATTATTGCCTTGCTGGTCATATAAGCTGATATGGATATGCAAGCCGCAGCCGGCAAGCTCTGCAAAGGGTTTAGCCATAAAACTAGCACCCACACCGTATTGACGAGCCGAACCTTTTATCAAACGTTTTAATAACACGGCCTGATCACAAGCGCCGATCACATCATCACAATGGTGTAGATTAATCTCCAACTGCCCTGGTGCAAACTCTGACAACATAGTCGTGACGGGTAAGCCTTGCGCTTTAGCTGTCTGCTTTACTGCATCCAAAAATTCATCATGCTCCCAAAGATCTTCCATCATGCCGTATTGAATACCCTGCTGACGAAGATCACTGCCAGGGATAGATGGCAATACAGGCTCAGGTAAACCATCTTCCCCAGGCTCTACCAAGTAAAACTCCGTCTCGGTTGCCACCACTGGCATCAAACCCATATCGAGTAAAGGTTGTAGCGCTTTTTGTAACACATTACGCGGATCAAGCAGGCAAACATCACCATTTAATTCTCGCATACCCGCTATCACCTGAGCTGGTTTTGATTTTAACCAAGGTACGGTAGCGAGAGTACCCGCAATAGGGTAAATAATTTTATCCGGATCTCCATCGTTTAAACCTAAGCCAACTTCTTCGGCAATATCACCGGTGGTATCCAAAATTGAACCTGAGGCGGCACTCTTTAGGCCTTTGCTAAAAAATATTTCAAACTCTTCTTTTGGAATTCGCTTACCACGCAGAATTCCATTCAAATCTGGCAGCATAACCTCCATTATTTCTGTATCTGGGTATTGCTCCAAAAACTGTTTAAGTTCTTCTATACTCGCCGCACCGTCAAATTTCATTCTAGTTTTCCTGACTATTTGCTGCCGTTAAAACAATTAAAGCATCAAGACCGATACAGCCTGTCGCCATAACTTTAACGGGGTTAATATCAATTTCTTTTATCTGATGTTTAAACGCTAACGCAAAGCTGGACAATTTGGCAGCCGCCTCACAATAGGCATCAATATCCAGAGCGGGCTCACCACGAACGCCGTCAAGTAAAGACCGCATTTTTAATTTCTTCAAACTACGCTTTGCTGTTTCCGCATCAAATGGGGGTAATAAAGCCACTACATCATTCATCACTTCGGCATAAATACCCCCCATGCCTAGAACGATCACTGGCCCAAACTGACTATCATGCGCAACGCCCAACAACATTTCTAGGCCAAAGTCCTGCACCATCGGTACCACTATCACCTTTGGTCCCAAGCGTTTACTCATTTCGCGATAAGCTTCAAATAATGCCACCTCACCATTTAAACCCAGCACCACACCACCGACGTCAGACTTGTGCTCAATGCCTTCGGTAGCGGTTTTCAGCACTACTGGATATCGCAACCGAGCCGCCGCCGAAACCAATTGCGCCTCGCTAGCGCAACCGATGGGCTGCGTCATTGGTACGGCCAACTCAGATAACAAACGACTGGCTTCAATTTCTGTTAAGCGCTCAGCACCCTCTTTAACTAAGCCTTGCAACCTGCCTTGCCAGCGCTCACATTGCCGCGATGGAATGTCAACGGCACCGGCAATGCAGCCGCTATTTATAAAGTCACGGTAGTTAAGCATACAACGCACACCGACCAAAAACTGGCTGACACCATCGATGATAGGCAGACCTTGCTGAGTGATTTCTGCCACCTGTGGATCGGCACCGGTACCTTGTCGATTGGCCACTAAAAACACCGGTTTATTAATTTTCTTTTGTGCTTGCCGCAGATATTCAATGTAAGAAGGGTAAATTTTCCCGTCGGGCGCGCGGTCGTGGACCACGGCTCCTAATGCCGCTTGCGGGTCAGCCAATAAAGTACTGAAACAATCAGCCATCTGCTGGGACGCTCCAGCTCCACCGGCACCCCAAGCATCTAATGGGTTTACCGGCGGTAAGCCGGCGTCGAGCTGTTGCTCTAGCCTGGCCGTTGAATCGGCGTTCAATTGTGTTAATGGCACGTCATATTGATCGGCAAGATCGATCAGTAATTGCCGCTCACCGCCGGAATCATGCAAGCTCACTAAGCCACCATCAGTCACCTGAGCCGGCTGAGAAAACATGATTAATGCGGTGGCCAACTGATCCATATCATCGACTCGCTGCACGCCATAACGATTAAATACCGCTTGATAGGTAACGTCACTTCCGGTTAAAGCGCCAGAGTGGGACACCGCCAACTCGGCAGCCATCGCAGTTTTACCGACTTTCACTGCCAAGATCGGGATTTTTTTGCGGCGAGCTTTTTCAAGCGCGGCAATAAATTTTTCGGGTTGGCGGCTGGTTTCCAAAAATAAACCTACCACCCGTGTCTCTGGTTGATCCAATACATAATCGAGGTAATCTTCCAAACAAATGATTAACTCTTGTCCGCTAGAGGCGGCAAAACTGAATTTAATCCGCGCATCAACATCAGTAATACCCGACATACCTGCGCCTGACTGACTCAACAACACAACGTTGCCTAGCTTGTCCTGATTAATCGCATTGTGGTCGCGGGTATCAAAACCGCAGCACCATACGTTTTTGCTGAAGTTATAAAACCCCATACAATTGGCACCCGCTAATAACACACCAGCCTTTTTCGCCTTTTGCGCAATACGATCTTTTAATAACGGCGTGCTGTCTTGCTCAAGGGTTAGTGCCGAATAAATGGTGCAGGCTTTAATACCATGGGCGATGGCTTCGTCTAAACAAGCCTCGAGTCGCTGATCACTGACTGTGAAAATGACATGCTCTACCGTCTCAGGTAACGCATCTAATGAGGGGTAACATCTAACGCCTAACACTTCTTCATAGTTGGGATTAATGGGATATAACTTACCGCCAAAACCACCTTTGAGTAGATTGACGATAACTTCATTACCAGGAACGGCCGTGCGCTGACTGGCACCGACAACGGCGATAGACTGAGGGTTAACAATAGGTTCGAGAAAATGGCTCAGACGTTTACCCCGGTCAATAGGCTGATTAATAATTCGGCGCAGGTGTTAATCGACGACGGGGCGGATTAAACACCGGTGACTCTATCACCTTACAAGCAGCCATTAGTTTGGTCCAGTGCAATTCCCGCTGATAATGAATTTCAGCCACTAATTGCTGACCGGCCTTCGCATACTTGGCATCCACCTGAGCGAGCGCAATATTGGATTTTGCTGTTGGACACCAAGCGGCAGAGGTTACCGTGCCGACTACCTTACCGTTACACAAAAGATAGGAATTAACCGCCGGCTTATTGCCCTCAACATCCAAGAACACAAAACCGTATTTAGAGCCCTGTTGCAGCTCTTTTAATAAAGCGCGCCGACCATTGAATATCGGCTTATTAAAATCGACCAACCAGGCCAAACCTAATTCAAAGGGTGAGCGCGAACGACCGATACGAATCGCATCTTCTGCCGGAATAAAATCGACACCGGCTTGAATGAAACCCCCCTCGACCCGCGCCATCTCCAAGGCGTGGGTGCCAAAAGGTTTGATACCGTAATCTTTAGCAGCGCTAAACAATGCATCCCATAAGGCTTCGGCATGACTGGGCTTAATCCACAACTCATAACCGAGATCACCGGTAAAACCGGTGCGACTAACCATTAACTGCTCACCCTCAAAATCGAAAGTCATCAAACCAAAGGCTTTTAATTGCTCTAACCCCTCTAAACCCATCGCTCTTAAACTGGCGCAGGAGGTGGGGCCTTGTACCGCTAAAGCGGCAACATCGCGTGTTTCATCAACCACGCTGACATCAAAGCCCAATGCCGACCACAACAACCAATCAATAACGCGGGTGTAAGAGCAAAGACGATAATCATTTTCAGCTAAATGAAAGATAGTACCGTCATCCATCACCTGACCATCTTGGTCACACCATACGGTATATCCCACCCGCCCCATTTTAATTTTGCTGACATCGCGGGTGACCAAGCGATTGAGATAGGCCTGAGCATCAGGGCCGGTAATACGATATTTGGTCATTGGTGTCAGATCAAAAACACCCGCACTATTGCGGATAGCAAAGTACTCTAACTCGATATCAGTGTAAGCCGAGGGCGTGGTATAGCCCTTCCAGCTATCCCAAGCATTGAGCTCATTGGCGAGCGCGATTCGAGAATGAAATGGCGTATGCAACAACATCTGTTCGTCATGGGGATAGCCTGAACCGATTACCTCAATCGCTGATTGTGGGGATACAACAGTCATTGCGCAGCACCTCGTTTAATTATTTCTTTGGCGGCATTGCGCCCCGCTAAACCCATGACGCCGCCACCGGGATGAGCACCCGCGCCGCAGAGAAACAAACCCTCAATATCAGTGCCATATTGGCTGGCGCCAGGGAAAGGACGCATCATCATGATCTGATCCAAACTCAACTCGCCGTGATGCCAGTGACCACCGGACATATTAAATTCGCGGGTCAGGTCCACCGGCGTTAATAACTCAGCGGCGATAATCAGCGATTTCAAATTTGGACAATACTCAGCAATCCGGTCAATCACAATCTGCTGAAATTCCGCTTTGCTATCAGTATTCCACCCCTGCTTTAACTGGTGTGGGGCAAACTGCACAATCGCCGACAAAACATGTTTACCGGCAGGAGCAAGACTATCATCATGAATAGTGGCAATGCTGATATCAATGGCAGGGGCAGATGAGAACTCGCCATATTTGGCGCAATTAAAAGCCCGCTCGATATAATTCATTGTAGGCGCAATAACTAGCCGCTGACCTAGCTGCTGCTCAGTCAGGCCGGTAAACTTTGGTAGTGCATCTAAAGCTAAGTGTAATTTAGCGGTATTACCTTCCATTCGAATGTTGTGCACACGACGGGCAACACCGGTTTCAATATGGGGGATACCTACCAACTCGTTAAAGGTAGTTTTTGGATCAGCATTGGATACCACCGCCTTGGCATCGATGGTTTCACCATTTAACAAAGTTACCCCGGCAGCAACGCCCTCTGACAAATTAATTTTCGCCACTCTCGCGCTGCGTCTAATATCGACACCGGCCGCATGGGCGGCATTGGCAATCGCCTCAGCAATACTCCCCATACCGCCCTTCAGCACCGCCGGACCGTTATAACCGTAGACATCACCTAAGCGACGGTACAAATATCCAAACACGGTATTGGGCGAGCGCGGCCCCATATGGGAGCCCAGCACGCCATCTAGAGCCAACGTCGCCTTGAGCAATTCGTTATCGAAATTTTCTTCCATCACGTCGTACATATTAATCAAGGCAATACGCAGCAAATCGCTCATATCATCCTTGCCCAGCAGCTTCATATCGATGCCTAACTTTATTAGAGTAAGACGATCGGTAAGATTATTTTCTACTAATTTTGGCGCACGACGCTTAAAGGCCGTGGCTAGTAACGTAGCAAACTTTAAGCTTTGTTGATGAAAATCCTGATACGCCTGCCGATCTTCTGCTGACAATTGCGAACCTTCAACACTGTTACCGGTGACCGTCAAATGCTGGCCTTCAAGGTCTAGGCCAATGGTATTTAGGTCGCGGGCGGCAAACGCCAAGCCGTGTTTTTCCAACGCTAAATCAGCGGTCACTTCAGGGTTCAGTTGCATCAACCAATGAGCGCAGGCCGACACCTTAAAACCGTCACTAAACTCACGGGTCGCGGCGGCACCACCTAATTCTTGGTTGGCCTCAAGCACCAATACTTTCCGACCAGCTTTGGCGAGGTATGTCGCGCAGATCAA
Organism: Oceanicoccus sp.; assembly: GCA_051277205.1. Classification (GTDB taxonomy): domain Bacteria; phylum Pseudomonadota; class Gammaproteobacteria; order Pseudomonadales; family Dasaniaceae; genus Oceanicoccus. The sequence continues at coordinate 5,855 of JBNMPW010000114.1, forward strand.
ACCGTTATGGCCACCGCCTACAATAATTGCATCATATTGTTTAGTCATCGGCATAACCTCCTGGCACAGTATTACCTAACTTCATATCTAATAAAATTTCCCTTGCCGCATTGGCGCCTGGGGCGGCCATTACGCCACCGCCAGGATGGGTGGCAGCACCGCACATATACATACCTTTTACCGGACCACGATATTGTGCGTAACCAGGGAACGGACGGTTAAATAATAATTGATCAAAGGTTAATTCTCCTTGAAAAATATTACCCTCCGTCAAGCCGACTTCATTTTCAATTTCACGGGGTGTACGCACTTCGCAATGCAAAATTAAATCTTTAAAGTCGGGGCTGTAGTTGGCGATTTGGTCAATCACTGTTTTACCAAAATTATCGCGGTCTTCATCGGTCCAGTCCTGACCATTTATTTTCGGCGGCGCATACTGCACAAACACCGTCATCATATGTTTACCGGGCGGCGCCATAGTGGGGTCGGTTTGTGAGGGAATCAAAATATCAACATAAGGATCTTTCGACCAAGTACCCTCCTTCCAATCGTCATAGGCACGCTCCATCCGCGATAACGAATCGGTAAAGTGCATATCGCCAACCATCAGCGGGCTATTTTTAGGTAAGCCATTAAAGGTTGGCAGTCCATCTAAGGCGATATTCAATTTTCCAGAGGAACCACGGATTTTAAAGTTTTTAGCCTTTTTAACCACATCTGCGGGCAGATCGGATGCGTCCATAATATCGAGATAAGTACGCTTAGGGTCTAGATTAGAAATGACTCGGTCAGCGTAATATTCGGAGCCATCTTTTAATGCGACGCCGGTTGCCCGGCCATTTTTCACCATAATTTGATCGACATTGGCGTTACACATTATCTCGCCACCAAAGGATTTAAAGGAACTGGCTAAAGCGTCCGCCACCGAACCCATACCCCCGCGAGCAAAACCCCAAGCGCCAACTGTGCCGTCGACATCACCCATGTAGTGATGCAATAACACATAGGCGGTACCGGGTGAATAAACCCCCAAGGCGGTACCGATAATACCGGTGCCACCCAAGTGAGCCTTGATCACGTCGGACTCAAAATATTCATCCAGATAATGACCAACACTTTTTGTCCAAAACTTCAGGGTATCAGCCAAGCCCTCTTCACCCATCTGCATAAAGGACTTAGCGAGTACCGCCAGTTCTCTTAAGTCACGGGGTTTTAACGAAGTCGGATCGGGCGGCGTGCGCATCAAGAAAGGTCGAATCAACCGGGTTTGCTTCATCACGTCGGCACCATAGCGCTCATAGGCATTGGCATCTCGCACCGAGTGACGGGCCATTTCACGATATTGGCGCTCGTGGTCGCTGTAATTACCGTAGTAATCACCATTTTTCATAAATGTCACACCACCGCCATAGGGTACAACCTGCAGGCCATGACGGGGCAATTCGAGATCTCGAGTGATTTCTGGGCGCAACAAGCTGCACACATAAGAGCAGTTTGAATAGGTCCAGTCCTTGTGTAACTCACGACTAACCGTGGCGCCGCCGATATAAGCATTGCGCTCCAACACCAACACCTTCAAACCCGCCTTGGCAAGATAAGCCGCATTAGTTAAACCATTATGGCCAGCACCAATGACAATAGCATCGTATTTTTTCAACATACACTCCTAGTAACATGCTCGAGACGGCCTTGCCCCATTAAAACTACAGCCGCTACGAATGGCTCTAGAGCCCCTAAAAATACTCTTAACTTGCGTTACTTTGGCAGCATGCCATGAGCGGATCTGGATGTCTACTATGAATGAATGATCATTCATTTGATTGAAATTAATGACTAGCTACACTAAAGTGTTAGTACATAGTTGACGACACTAAAACAGTAGCTATAGAACCAATTGCTGACTTATCATCACTGCATCGTTGTAACCCGTTCAGTAATGGAGAACACTCACGATCATGGCCGATACTACCACCACAGTAAAAAGCAGAGCCAACAAAGCCGCCACCCGCAAACGGCGAGCAATGTCAAAACAAGATCGACGCCAGCAGTTAATAAAAGCGACGATTAAATGCATCGCTAAAAAAGGCTTATCAGGCACCACTATGGCCGACGTTACCGGTGAAGCAGGCCTCAGCCTCGGCATCGTTAATTTACACTTTCAGAGCAAAGAAAAATTACTGTTGGAGACACTGCTTCACATCACTGATGAATACAACCAAGGGCAGAATAAAATCTTTAGTTCTGATGCCAGCAGTGCTGAAAAACTACAAGCCATGGTCGCCTTTGATTTCAGCGCCAATGTCACCCAAAATAACAAATTAGCAGTCTGGTTTGCGTTTTGGGGCGAAGCCAAATCTCGTCCCACTTATCAACGGATCTGCTCACAATCAGATATCGAAGTAGAGACCGCAATACTGCAACTCTGCCAGCAGGCGATCGATGAGGCACAGTATAAAGATATTGACCCAGACTTAATCGTCACTGGTTATACCGCTCTGGTCGACGGATTGTGGTTAGACTTGATACTCACTCCTACCCTGTTAGACCGAGAAAAAGCACAAAAAATAGCTATCAATTATTTGACCAGCTTTTTCCCGGAACATTTCTAAATCAATACAGCAAGAGTCAACAAAGGTCTAAAAAATGCAAATTCAACTCAGCAAAAGTACCCGCCAATGGCAGCAAAAAGTTCGTGATTTTGCCGAACAAGAGTTAATCCCATGGGAAGTAGAGGCCGAGTTAAATAATGGTGAATTACCTGATGGCTTGCCGCAACAAATTCAACACAAAGCCATCGCCTTAGGCTTATCAAAAATGGACGCCCCGTTATCCGTGGGCGGACAAAACATGAGCATGGTCGATCAAGTTGCCGCCTGGGAATCACTGGGGAGAGTCACTAACGCCTTATGTTGGTGCTTCCCCGAAGCGCAGCACTGGATGTTTGAAGCTTGTGGCGACAACGACCACCAACTCAATACCTACTTACTCCCGATGATGCGTGGAGAACGCCGTGAATGTTATGCCATCACTGAGGCCGAGTCAGGTTCCCATGAAGTGGTTAACAGTAGTGCCCGAAAGGTCAATGGCGGTTATTTATTAAATGGCGAAAAATGGTTTGTTACCAGTGCCAACATTGCAGACTTCTTCTTTTTTCAAGCCAAAACAGACAGCGGTGAAGACGCTTTGTTTTTTGTTGACTGTGATACAGCTGGTATTAGCATGACTGAAAACCCGGCGTTCTCACATACCTTTCCCTCCCACCACCCCACCTATTTATTTAAAGATGTTTTTATTCCCGAAAAAAATAGATTAGGTGAAGAAGGTGCAGGCATGGATTACAGCCGCAGTTGGTTTCGACATGAGCGACTGACTATTTCCGCCCGCATGCTCGGTGCCGCCTCTAGGATGATTGAAGAAGCTACCACATGGGCAAAACAGCGCGAAGTACAGGGCGAGAAACTATTTGACAAACAAGCCATACAGTTTATGTTGGCCGATTGCGTGGCCGAGCTATGGGCCTCAAAACTGATGGTCTATGAAGCCGCAGCAGCACACGACCGCGGTGATGATTTGAAATCCTTACACGCTCAATGCTCAGTAGTGAAACTCTATAGCACCGAAATGGCCAACCGCGTCGCCGACCGTTGTTTACAAATCTGGGGCGGCCGCGGCTACCGTCGAGACAATGCCATCGAGCGTTTTTTCCGCGAAGTGCGAGTGGATCGCATCTGGGAAGGAAGCAGTGAAATCCAACGGATGATTATTGCCAAGGCGCTTGGCAAACGGGGCCTAGAAGGAATGTAAGCCAATGAACGCGCTCACACCAATAGTAAAAAAAGGTCTTTTATTGCTGATTATTTGCAGCACTCTAGAGCTTCATGCGCAGACAACCCTGCAAGATAAGGCCGTGCTCAATATTTATAACTGGGCCGACTATATTGACCCGCAAATATTAGAAGACTTTGAAAAGCGCTATGGCATCAACGTTAACTATGACATTTATGACTCCAGTGAAATCGTTGACACTAAATTAATGATTGGCCATTCAGGCTATGATATTGTTTTTCACTCAGCCTCATTTTCCGCCCGGCTTATGCCTATC
>JBNMPW010000115.1:0-9839 GCA_051277205.1 Oceanicoccus sp.
CGCCCTCTGAAGCTAAGCAGCACTGAGCACGGCTGGATCTTTTGATTCTGGAAGCAGTGGTTCGGTGTACTGCGAGCTAGCGAGCTGAGTTGCTGGATCCGTTAAAGGGGTGGGTTATCAACCGATAACGGGTTCAGTGACTTAGCTTTTGGCCCAAGAAAACATGGCTAAGGCTGCTTGAGCTTTCAAATTGCTCTCGGTGCGGTGCCGGTCCTTAAAGTAACTAAGCCACTTCGTAGCAGTGATGACTAGGCGCTCGATCCTCGTAAACAGGCCGCTGCCGACCTTAATGGTCGGGAGTAGCACTGGCAGAAACAACGTGTATTAGTTGTTTAGGCAGCTAGCGGCCACTGCATTTGGCAGGCATTGGCGTTGCTGCGGATATAGTACTCAGCTGGGTAGCAGCGGCCATCACTGTCGATAGAAGCGGCATGGACAATAGCTTGAATATCGCCTTTGTCATCAAAGATAGTCGTTTCAAAACCTTTGCCCTTAATATTTTTTGTACAAATATCATCGAGGTGCTGCCGGAACTGGTTATAGTCGACTTGAGTGAATACGCGGTTGCTGTTGGCTGTGTTCATAATTATCTCTCTTCTCTTTTTTCTGTCTTATGTCTGGATCGATCTACTGTTTACATCATGCCCCCTAAAAGGTCATGACTAAGTTATCAAGTACCAAAGCCGAGGCTGTATTGATAATCAGTACTGTATAACTATACAGCTTAGACCTGTATACACATACAGCAAGTTTTTTTCTAAATTTTTTTGCGGATTGCAGGCAAGCACACTAATAAGACTATTGAAGCTGCTACTCAAAATGACGTTAAGGTCAGGAGTCGCTAAGGCGGCATGGGTATAATGAGCCTACGCCTGCACAAAATAGCCTGAATATGATCTTAAGCTGATAAATATCAAGGTGACTGAGCTGCTAGCGCTTTACTATCGTACTTAGAGAGTGTTAGTTGGCTCTGGGTGGTATATTACGCCGCATTTATCATCATTTAGCGTATTTGAGGTTCACTTCATGGGAAGTCGTTGGTTGAGGCGTTTACTGCCGATAGGGATTATTGCTGCCACCGTGCTATTTGTTGCTGTTTTGATGGCAATGCAATCGCCGCCGGAGATACAACCACAAGTACAACCACGGCCCAATGTGGAGGTGAGCACGGTACAATTTTCACCCTTGGCGTTGCAGGTTAACTCCCAAGGCACGGTCGGTACCAGTCTTCGCATTGAGTGGGCCAGTAAAGTGACTGGCCGTGTTATTTGGGTGGCGCCAGAGTTTGTCGAGGGTGCTGAAGTTGCTGCTGGCAGCACCTTGCTAAAGTTAGATGCTACCGATTATCGCGTTGCGGTGGCGGAGGCAGAAGCTAACTTGGCAGATGCCAACTTGGCGCTGACCGAGGAAAAAAGTGTGTTGCGCCGAGGTAGCGCATATCGAGCGCAGAGTAACAGTAGCGTCACAGTCAGTTTGCGTGAACCCAAGCTGCGACAAGTCGAATCGCGGGTTAATGCCGCCAGCGAAAAGCTCAAGCAGGCGCAGGCAGATTTAGCCGCGACCGAGATCAGAGCACCTTATGCGGCGGTGATTGACAACAAGCAAGTTGATTTGGGGCAATTCGTCAGTAGCGGTGCAGTGCTGTTTACGTTATTGGGTGTCGATATTGCCGAGATTCGCTTGCCAGTTACCGCCAATGATATTCGTTTTATCCAACCGATTAACCCGCAAACTGAACTAGCCAAAGTAGTTTTGCGTGCTGACTTTGGCAGTCAACAACTGCAGTGGCAGGGCGAGTTGGTCCGTATTGAGCGCCGAGTCGATACTGATACCCGGACTTTCTTTGTAGTGGCGCAGGTTGCTAAGCCCTACAATAAAAAACGCCATGACAATGTGTTGTCGATGGGTTTGTTTGTCGACGCGATTATCGCAGGTATGAGTGTCGAGAGTGCAGTAAGGGTGCCGCGCAATGCCATGCATGAAAATCAATACGTTTACTTGGTGGTTGATAACAAGCTGAAACGACAGCCGGTGGAAGTATTGCGTCGAGAACAACAATCGGTAGTCGTCATTGGTGGTTTAAAAGATGGTGATCAATTAGTGCTGACCAAGCTAGATATTATGATTGATGGCATGTTGGTTTCACCTTTTGCGACTGGCGCCAGTAATACTCTGAATTTATCTGATAGCACTGCCTCTGAGATGACGGCTCCTGAGGCTATAGTTTCTGAGGCTACTGCAAATGAGTAAGCTGCCACCCGAGACCGGTATTATTGCTTGGATGGCGCGAAACCCTGTCGCTGCTAATTTATTGATGCTGGTGGTTATGGTGGCCGGTATACAGGGCATATTTAACATCACCAAAGAAGTCTACCCAGATTTCGGCTCCAATATTATTACCATCACTGTACCTTATCCTGGCAGTTCTCCGGAAGAAGTGGAGAAGGGCATCTTGATTAAAATTGAAGAGAAGATTCAGGACTTAGTCGGTATCAGAGAAATCACCTCGGTTGCCAGTGAGGGCAGCGGTAAGGTAACCGTAGAATTCGACCCCGGCGTTGATTTGTCTGATGCGTTAAATAAAGTGAAGGCGCGGGTAGATGGTATTTCAGGGTTTCCGCTGGATGCCGAGCCCGCCATTATCGAAGAAGTTATCAGACGTAATCGGGTCGTTAACCTCACTATTTATGGCCAATTGGACGAGTCGCAACTTAAGCGCTTGGCCGATGAGACGCGGGAAGAATTGTTATTAATGCCCGGCATTACGCAAGTCGATGTCAGTGGCAGTCGCGACTATGAAATTAGCATTGAAATCTCTAATTTGGCGCTGCGCCAATACGGTTTGCAGTTTGATGATGTGGTCAACGCAGTTCGCGCACAATCACGTGATTTACCAGGCGGTAAACTGCGCACTGAAACCGGTTCTATTAGCCTGCGCTCAATGGGCCAAGTTTATACAGCGGATGAATTCGCTGATCTGACATTGGTCAATCGCAAAGATGGCACCCGCATCACTATCGGAGACGTGGCCCAAGTTAAGGATGGCTTTAAAGATCAGCCCTTGTTAAGCCGTCTCAATGGTCGCTCCGGGGTTAGCCTAAAAATTATGCGGGTGGGTCGTCAGAGTGCCTTGCAGACTAGCGACCTAGTGCAGAGATTTGCCGATAAGAAACGCCAAACATTACCCTTGGGCGTTGAAGTGGCAGTCTGGGCCGATCGCACTGAAATATTAGAAAGCCGAATGAGTTTATTGCTTAATAGCGCCGCCCAAGGTGTGCTCTTGGTAATGATTTCATTAGCCTTATTTTTGCGCATGTCGTTGGCGTTTTGGGTGGTAATGGGTTTGCCATTTTGCTTTTTGGGCGCACTGGCGGTGATGAGCTTGCCGATGTTTGATATTTCCATCAATATCATATCGCTGTTCGGCTTTATTTTGGTATTGGGGATATTGGTGGACGATGCCATTGTTACGGGTGAGAGTGCTTATAACCAACTGGAGAAAGAAAATGACGGCATAGAAAGTATAATTCGCGGTGTAAAACGGGTAGCAGTACCGACTATCTTTGGTGTGCTAACGACTATTTTGGCGTTTATTCCATTGATGCTTATGGAGGAAGGCGTCGGCCGTTTATTTGGTTTTGCCGGACCGGTGATTGTGTTGTGCTTGTTGTTTTCGCTGGTCGAAACCAAACTTATTTTGCCGTCACATTTGCGACATATGACGGCCCGCACTACCAACGATGGCAACGGTATTGGTGCCGGATTTAGTCGTCTTCAGCTGCGGTTCAGCGATGGCTTGAAGCATTTTGCAGAAAATCGCTATCAACCTTTTTTGCGGCGGGCTGTGCAGCATCGTTATATCAGTTTGGCGATATTCATCGCGATTTTTATTATCGCCATTTCAATGATTTTGTCGGGTATTTTACGCCTTAGTTTTTTCCCCGTAGTGCCATCAAATACGGCCAGAGTTACCTTGCAAATGCCGCAGGGTACCTCCTATCAAAAAACCCATGAATATGCTCTGAGAATTGAGCGGGCAGCATTAGCGGCTAACGACAAATTCCGTGATCAATTTGGCAAGGATGTGATTGCCGCGCTTGAAGTGGTATCGAGTACAGATAATGAAGCAAAAATATCGGCTGAGCTAATCCCCAGTACTGAACGCGATGTCACTTCGGTAGAGATAGCGAGCTGGTGGCGTGAGAATATTGGAGATTTGCCAGGTGTGAAAGCGCTGTCGGTGGATGCCAATGCCGGCTTTGGTGGTTTTCCGGTTAGCATCGAGTTGAAGAGTGACGATTTAAACCAGTTGCGCTTAGCGGCGCAAGAAATCAAATTGGCGCTGCAACCCTTTGATGGTGTGTTTGATGTGCGCGATACCTTTGATGCCGGCGGTCCTGAAGTTGATATTCGCATAACCCGAGAAGGTGAGGCCTTAGGGCTTGGCCAGGCGGAGTTAGCGCGGCAAGTACGGCAGGCATTTTTTGGAGCTGAGATTCAGCGCTTGCAGCGGGGTCGAGATGAGGTGCGCGTTTATGTGCGTTTCCCCGAAGCGCAACGGCAAAGTTTAGAAACGCTTCGCGCGATGTGGATCCAATTACCCAATGGCAGCAAAGTACCGTTTGAAGTGGTCGGTAAAGTAGTTGAAAGTACCGGCGTCAGTACCATCACAAGGATTAATCGCAGTCGGATAGTGAAGGTGCTGGCCGATGTCGATAAAACCATAACCAGTTCGAGCGCGGTCACAAGGCAAGTAGAGCGCGATGTTTTGCCAGCGGTATTAGCGCGTCACCCGGCGGTTAATTACTCTTTAGGTGGTGAGGCTGAAGAGCAGCAAGAAAATACCAGCAGCTTATTGGTAGGTACCGCGGTGATGCTGATTTTGGTGTTTGCCGCCTTGGCGATACCGCTCAAATCCTATAGTCAACCGCTCATTATTATGTCAGTGATTCCCTTTGGCGTGGTCGGCGCTATTATTGGCCATTTGTTATTAGGCAAGCCGCTCAGTGTTATTTCAATGATTGGTATTATCGCTCTCAGCGGGGTGGTGGTGAATGATAGTTTGGTGTTGGTCGATTATATTAACCAGCGAGTGCGTGAGGGACTAATCTGGACTGAGGCTGTGATGGAGGCCGGCGTGCGACGTTTTCGTGCGGTTTTGTTAACCTCGGTGACCACTTTTGTTGGCCTATTACCGATTCAATTAGAGACATCCATTCAGTCCCAGTTTTTGAAACCGATGGCAATTTCAGTCTCTTTTGGCGTGCTATTTGCCACGGTAGTCACCTTAATACTGGTGCCAGTGCTGTGTTTTATTGTCGATGACCTGCGAGGATATAAACGGGCTTTCAAATTATGGCTGGCTGGGCCGCAGCCCGATTAAGGCTGTTTTAATCCCCTCATTGCTTATACCAGTTGCCGGTTTCAATACAGGGCTCTACAAACCCCCGTTCTTTACAGCTGACGGTGCCCAGTACCACGCCGTTTTCAATCACTGGCGGACTGGATATGCCGATGCGTTCAAATAGGCGGGCGCAATAATGCACATCCATATCGGATTCTACAGCAATTACTGGTTTTGACATGACTTCGTAAACGTTGACCCGGTCCGCTGCACGATCATGCGCCAGTGCATTCTTGGCAATATCCGATAATAATAAAACCCCGAAAGCATTATCTTGATCGCGCTTTTTTTTCATGGTTTTTCATGGTTGCTCACAGTAAGTCTTCCGCTTCATTGGTTAATTGATGTGCTTGATTAGCAATGCCAACCGCATCTTCGACATCAATTTGAAAGGCGATACCAGTACCGGGTTTAGCATCAAACTCGCCGACGCGATTAATTTCTTCGAGAATATATCGGCTCAGATGTTCTGCGACTAAAAATAACACCACATCGCGCTGGGTCTCTAGTGATAAACCAAAAAACGTTTTCGACTGTTTGAGGCCTTCACCGCGGGCATTGTTAATCACCGTCGCACCCGTAGCGCCGGCCGCCCTAGCTGCCGCCATTACCGGGTCGGTTTTGTCATCTTCTACGAATACCACGATCATTTTGAAATGCATGATGTTCTCCTTATTGGGATTGCTTTTGCCGCAGTCGGCGTTGTAAGTAGTTAGTCCGCGCTTCAGATAACTGCGCATAAGCCATTACCGAAATTATTGGAAATAGACTGGCAAAGGCGATTAAACCAAAACCGTCGATTAAGGGATTTCTACCGGGCACGGTTTCCGATAAGCCCAAACCCAAGGCGGCAACCAAAGGTACTGTTACGGTGGAGGTTGTCACGCCACCGGAGTCATAGGCTAAAGGGATAATTAATTTAGGGGCAAAGGAGGTTTGAATCAACACTACAATATAACCGGCGATGATATACCAATGAATTGGATCGCCGACCACAATGCGGTAACAACCCAGAGAAATACCGACCGCAACGCCTAAGGCGACCGCCAAGCGCAGCCCCCATACCCCAATAGCGCCACCGGATACTTCGTTGGCCTTTAGTGCTACCGCTATCAGCGATGGCTCGGCGATGGTGGTACTGAAGCCAATCATAAAAGCGAAGATATACACCCAGTAATAATCTTGCCACTGTAACTGCCCGGCGATATCGCTACCTAAACGCACTGACTCGATAAATTCCGGCGCGGTTAATTGTGAGGCCATGAGTCGGCCCAGTGGAAATAAGCACCACTCTAAACCTAACAGAAACAGCGACAGGCCGATTAATACCCAGACAAAGCCCAATAAGATACTGCCCAGATTGGCGGGCTTTTTACGAATGACAGCAAACTGAAACCCAAACAGAATAGCAGCAATGGGGAGTACATCTGTCAGTGTGGCCAGTAAGGTGTTGATAATGGCGTTGATGATGTCCATCAGATCAGCATCCCATAAGCCATTACAAAGATAATCGGTGTGAGTGAGGCGAACGCAATTAAACCAAAGCCGTCTATCATCGGGTTGCGGCCTTTGATCGATGAGGCGAGACCAACGCCTAAGGCGGTGACTAACGGCACGGTGATGGTTGACGTGGTGACACCGCCAGAGTCATAGGCGATACCGATGATTTCACGGGGTGCAAACAGGGTCATGATCACCACCGTGATATAGCTGCCAATAATAATCCATTGGATCGGCCAGCCTTTAAGAATGCGGATCACACCGATGACAATGGCAAGCCCTACCGACAGGGCGACGGTGATTCGCAAACCACTGGCATAGGATTCTCTGGCTTCATCGGTATTGGCGATCATGTTGCCATTAGCGGCGACCGAAGCCGCTTCAGCGGCGACGGCAATTAATGCCGGTTCGGCAATGGTGGTGCCAAAGCCCAATGCGAAAGCAAAAGTAACCAACCAAAATACGCTACCTTTGCGAGCAAAGGCATGGGCCATTGATTCGCCAATGGGAAACAACCCTTGTTCAAGACCATGAATAAAAAAGGTCAGCCCAAGCACTACAAAAATAAGACCGGTGATCAGTTGCACAATATTGGGCAGTGGTTGCTGCAGCACCACGAATTGAAAAAACAGAATTACTAATACAATAGGCAGCAGATCGCGCAAGCTGCCTAACATAGCAATGACTAATTTTTTTAAGGTTGCCTGCACAACTAGTACCCTGAATAGATCCTAAGCAGTATAGATGTAATTGAATGATGGTTTATTGATCTGGTTGCAGTATAGGGCACTATTCTTCGACCCATTCCCAGCGTAGCGGCTCGCCAAAGTCGTCATAGATCATTTTTTTGCGCGGCCGGGTTTTTTTAGCTTTCGGTTTTTCGGGTTTTACATTGCGGCGGGCATCCATGGCGGCAATGACTTCAGGCACGTAGGTACGGCCCTGTTTCGGTTGCTGAAAAGTAGTACCGTCCGGCTTCATCGGGCCGCTGCTGTCATCCCTGCCGCTGAGTCCGCGTTGGATTTCGTCTACCTTGCCACCGTTGTCGATGTAATCGGCAATCTGCTGATCAATTTCGTCGCGGATGTTAGCTTTGCTGATGGGGCGCTTCATGGTTGATACAGCTGCTCAGTGTAGGCAATCCGTTAGCATAGCAGACAACAGCAGGCGCGTTAAATGTTGCTCTGCTGTTGTTCTTTTTGCTGGGTGTTCCAAAGGTCAGCATAGCGGCCATTAGCCGCTAATAATTGGCGGTGATTACCGTGCTCGGCAATTTCACCCTGATCTAACACAATAATCATGTCGGCATCGATAACGGTGGATAGGCGATGAGCGATGACTAAACTACTGTGATTCTGTGAAAGTTCGTTGATGGCGTTGAGGATGGCCTGCTCTGATTTACTATCCAGTGACGAGGTGGCCTCATCAAACACCAAGATCGGTGGCCGTTTAAGAATAGTGCGGGCAATGGCTACTCGTTGTTTTTCGCCGCCGGATAATTTCAAACCGCGTTCGCCAACGGTGGTATCGCCTCCCTGCGGCAGTTGGCTGATAAACGTATCTAAATGAGCGAGCTTAATCGCTTCTTCAACTTGCTGATCACTGGCAGTGGGTAAGCCATAGCGCACATTTTCAAAGATCGTGTCGTTAAACAGGACTGTGTCTTGTGGCACGATACCAATCAATTGTCTTAACGAATGTTGGCTGACCTCGCTGATATCTTGTTGGTCAATGGTGATACTGCCGTTAGTAGGGTCATAAAATCGAAACAACAGTTTTACTAAAGTGGATTTGCCAGCACCGCTGGCGCCCACCACGGCAACCTTCTGGCCGGGCTCTATGGTGAAAGAGATATTGTTTAAGATAGCGCGATCGGATCGGTAATGAAAACTCACATCGTTAAAGCAAACACGGCCTTGCTGAAATTCTAAATCGGCTGCTTTGGCACTGTCGACAATTTTTGGCTGGGTGTCGAGCAATTCAAATAATTTCTCGATATTAGCCATCGAGCCTTTAATTTCTCGATAAACAAAACCGAGAAAATTTAGTGGCATAAACAAGATCAACATATACGAGTTAACGGCTACAAAATCACCAATGGTCATGGTGCCAGCGCTAACATGCTTGGCGGCGAGCCAAACCATGGCGGTGGTGGCAGTGGCGATGATAAGTGCTTGGCCGCCGTTAAGGCCAAATAAAGACAAGCGATTTTTGCGGCGGGCATGTTCCCAGTTCTCTAGTTCCTCATCGTAACGTTGCGCCTCAAAATTCTCGTTAGTAAAATATTTAACTGTTTCGTAATTAAGTAAGCTGTCGATGGCGCGGGTATTACTGGCCGAGTCAGCGACGTTTGCTTCACGTACATATTGGGTGCGCCATTCAGTGGCGATAATGGAGAAAGCAGTGTATAGGCCGACGGCCACTAAAATGATAAGCGCAAAGCCTGCGCCGTAGTTGTAAAACAAAATACCGGCAATCATCAGTACTTCGACTATTGTCGGAAAGATATTAAATACAAAAAAGCGCATCAAAAAACTAATGCCATTACTGCCGCGTTCGATATCTCGAGCGAGGCCGCCGGTGCGTCGGTTGAGGTGGAAGTCGAGATCAAGCGCGTGCATATGACGAAAAACCTGCAAGCCAATACGGCGCATAGCGCGCTCCGTAACACGGCCAAATACAGTGTCGCGGATCTCACCCATCAATACATTGGCGAAGCGGGCGAAGCCGTAGATAAGCACTAAGCCTATGGGTACCGCTACTAGTGTGTTGCTAATATTGTCGGTGTTAAGTGCATCAACCACCAATTTTAATAGATAGGGACCAGCGACATTGGCGAACTTTGCCAGCACCAAACAGAACAAGGCAATGCCGACTCGCAGTTTGTAATCCAGTAAATAGGGCCAGATAAATGTAATAACCTGCCAGTTGATGG